>JAIKVQ010000004.1 GCA_024685565.1 Bacillota bacterium | reverse complement strand
GGGAAACGATGAGCCGGAAAGGCGCGGTATTACGGAAATCAAGCATATTATGGGTATGTATGATTTGTGGGATAAGCTTTTAGAAAATTACCCGCATTTATTAATAGACAACTGTTCATCAGGCGGACGGCGCATAGATATAGAAACTATGAAAAGGTCAATACCATTTTTCAGAAGTGATTATCTCTGCAATAATAATCCGGACCCGGAGGCTTTGCAGGTGCAAAACGGTATATCAAAGTATTTCCCATATAACGGTTGCAGTACTAAATTATGTGATAAATATGCTTTTAGGAGCGCATATTCATCAAGCTTTGGGCTTAGTACAGACATTTTGACAGAAGATGACTACGCTGCTGCAAGAAAGCTGACAGCGGAATATAAGCTTATAAGAAAGTATTTTTCAAAGGATTTTTACAACTACGGCTCGGATTATTATGACACCAAATCCTGGGCAATCTGGCATTATCACGATGCCGATACCGACAGCGGTGTTATAGTTGCATTTAGAAGATGCGAGTCGCCGTTTGATAATGTTACAGTTAAACTTAAAGGCTTAAATGACGCTAAAGAGTACAGCTATTACAATTTTGACACAAAGGAAGAAAGCAAGGGAAATAGCAGCTTGACAATAAAATTGGCGGAAAAAAGGTCAAGCGTCGTTATAGAGTATAAATAAAAGAGGTGTATTTGCAAATGAAAGCAATAGTCAAAACACAAAAAGGCGAGGGCTTTATGGAGCTTGCAGAGCGCAATATTCCTGTTATATCCGATGATGAGGTTTTGATCAAGGTTTCCTATGCGGGAATTTGCGGAACCGACATTCATATAAAGCATGACCAATTTCCTTATTGGCCGCCCGTTATTATGGGGCATGAATTTTCGGGGACAGTTGTTGAGGTAGGAAGTAACGTAACCGACTATGCGGTTGGGGATAATGTTGTCGGTGAGCCGCACAATCTTGCTTGCGGAAAGTGTCATTTGTGCCGAAACGGGAAAATTCAGCTTTGTGAACAAAAACGCTCTATAGGTTGGGGAATTGACGGAGTTTTTGCTGAATATGTTAAGATGTCCGAAAAGCTTTTACATAAAATTCCGAATAGTGTCAGCCTCAAAACTGCCGCTATGGCAGAACCCTGCGCAATAGTTGCGCATCAGGTGTTAGAACGCACAAATATCACTCCGGGTGATTATGTTGTGATTATGGGTATGGGACCTATTGCTATTATAGCTGCACAAATGGCAAGAGTTGCGGGAGCAGGGCGTATTGTTATGTGCGGCTGTACGAGCGATGTTGATGTCAGGCTCAAAATTGCCGAGAAGACGCAGTGTTTAGACAAGTTCATAAATGTGCAGACCGAAAATGCTGTAGATATAGTTCTTGATGAAACAAACGGCAAAGGTGCGGATATTGTAATTGAGGCATCAGGCGCTGCAAGTGCTATAAAATCTGCAATTTTTGCGCTTAAAAAAACAGGCACCTTCTGCGGAATAGGTATGACAAATGCAGAGGAAATTTTAATTCCGTGGAATACGGCTATGCGAAAGGCAATCGACTTAAAGTTCAATATGAGTTCAAGCTACAACGGCTGGAATATTGCATTAAATCTTATGGCGGCAAAAAAGCTGATGCTTGACGATCTTATTAAAGTTATGCCGCTTGATGATTTTGAGGAAGCATTCAGCTTGCTTGAAACAGGTAAGGCTATAAAGATTTTATTTGACTGTAATTTATAAATTTAAAGGGGGATATTTAAGATGAGTGAAACTAAATACGGTGTGAGAAGAGACGGCTCTTATTATACAAGAGTTGACTTTGCGACTGTTACCGAAAGCGATCCGACCTTCTGGGTAAATAATATTATTGATGATGACCTTGAAAGGTGCGGCGGTACTTGGGGTGCAAATTCTGAAACAACCGCTGATGTTGTATTAAGCTTTTTCGGTGAAATGCAGATTGTTTCAAAAATTATGCTATACAAAAATGTCGGACTTGACATAAGCATTTTGGAAGAGCTTGCAAAGCACGTCAATATTTACATCAGCGACACTGATGAGCCAAAAAAATTGAGAAGAAAAGATGATGACATAAACTCTGTTGAGTGGAAAAAGGTTGCAAGCGTGGATATAATTAAGGAAGAGGGCTGGCAAGAGATTGTTCTTTCTAAGCCTGTATGCGCAAAATATGTGAGAGTTGAGCTTGTCGACAATTTCTGCGAAAGAGACGAGAATTTCATTCCGTGGATTGAAATGAGCGAGGTTAAAATTTACGGTTAATATTATCTGTCGGGGGAATTTTAGATGATTCAGAATTTTATGACGGTGTTCGGTCAGGTAATGGTCCTGTTTTTGCTGATGGGTTTGGGTGTAATTCTCAATAAAACAGGCAGGCTTAACCGTGAGATATGCAAAGCTCTTTCGGATATTGTAGTTGTTTTTGTTGCACCTTGCGTTATTATCAAGTCATTTATAAGGGATTATAACCTAAATATGCTTAAAAACTTGCTTATTGCCATTTTACTATCATGTGTTTTACATATATTGATGATTGTTATTTCCAAGATGGCGTTTAGGGAAGATGAGGGAAAAAAGCGCAGAGTTCTGACCTTTGCGAGCGTTTTTTCAAATGCGGGGTTTATATCAATTCCACTTCAGGAAGCCATTTTAGGAACAGATGGTGTTTTTTACGGTGCAGCCTATCTGGCTATATTTAATATATTTCTTTGGAGCTTTGGCATTGTTGAAATGAGCGGAGATAAATCGCTTATTACCCCTAAAAAGCTTTTGGTATCACCTGGCATTATCGGTATTTTAATAGGTGTTATCCTGTTTGCATTTTCCATAAAGCCGCCTATGGTAATCACTTCGGTTATAGGGCATATTTCAGCTTTGAATTTACCTATTCCCATGTTTATTGTCGGATATTATATAGCAGAAACTGACATATTTAGGGCAATAAAAAATTCAAAATTATACCTCTGTTTATTTTTGAGATTAATTTTATATCCCATAGCGGCATTACTTCTTTTTAAACTTTTAAATATTGACAATATGCTGGCAGTTTCGTTAATTTTGTCAGTTTGCGCACCTGTCGGTGCGACAGCTACAATGTTTTCCGAAAAATTTGACGGTGATACGGCACTCTCGGTTGAGCTTGTGTCGATTTCAACGCTTTTTTCACTAATAACAATGCCGATAATAACAGCGTTTTGTCAGACTATTTTTTAGAGGGTGAAATAAATGGACATAAAAACAGTCGCATTTAAAGATGTTGAAGGAATTTTATGTGATACCGGTAAACTAAGAGCCATATATCTGCCAAGGTATGGTGGAAAGCTTGTTTCATTGAAGGATTTTCAGGGCAGGGAGTGGCTTGCGCAGGATAAGAACACAAAGTATATACCTCCAAGGATTGGAAGTTCTTATGTAGAGTGTGAAGTTTCGGGAGCAGATGATATGTTTCCAACTATTGACCCGTGCTGTTGTAACGGTAAAGATTATCCCTGTCACGGGGAAGTTTGCCGTGTAGGACATAGTTTAAAAGTTTATGAAGAATATTTGGAAATGGAATACTCCTCCTTGGAGCTTGGATACAACTATAAAAAAACAATCTTCGAGGGAAATGACGGTGAAATTGTTGTAAACTATATCATAAAAAATACAGGTAAAGAGGATATGCCGAGTTTCTGGGCGCTACATATGATGTTTGCGGCTTTTGAGGGCGGAGAAATTTTTGTAAATTCCGATACGGAAAACACCGCAGAAATAATGTTTGATAATACTCAAAAATATGGGGTACGCGGTGATGTTATAGCTGTATCAAAGGAGCATTTAAGCTCGAAAGCCTTAAATGGAGAAGCATATAAGTTTTATTATTCAGCAGGACTTAAAAAGGGTATATGCGGTTATTATGATAATGTGGTAAAAAAAGGAATAGCATTAGAGTATGACAGCGCAAAAATACCGTTTTTGGGCATATGGATGAACAACGGCGGTTTTAAGGGTATGCATAGCGCAACAATAGAGCCTTGCACCCTGCCGTTTGACACCCCGATTGAAGCTATAAATAGGGGACACAGCCTGATGTTAGAGCCGGGAGAGGAATATACTTTTCAAATTTGCTTTAAGATGTTTGAGGAATGAATTTATTAAAGGACATTTACTATGAAAACTGATTTTAACTATCACACCCATACAGCACTTTGCGGTCATGCAGAGGGCACAATGGAAGAATATATAAAAAGTGCAATAGAGGGCGGAATTAAGAGTATGGGTTTTTCTGACCATGCTCCATATGTGTTTCCTGACGGGCACGAGTCACATTTCAGAGTGCCGTCAAAAAAAGCAAAGCAATATGCAGAGGACTTAAAAGAGCTTCGCAAAAAATATAAATCCGAGATTGATATTATAATCGGCTTTGAAATGGAGTATTATCCTACACATTTTGAAAAAATGTTGAAAACGGTTAAGGACGCAGGGGCAGAGTTTCTTATTTTAGGACAGCACTTTCTTGATGATGAAATTCCTGAGAGCCGAGCTGTGTTAGACGAATCAGATGACGCAAATCGGCTTAGAGATTATGTTTCGTGTATTATTTCGGCTATTGAAAGCGGTGTTTTTACATATATTGCTCATCCTGATATGATGAACTTTTCAGGAGATGATGGCGCTTATAATGAAGAAATGCGAAAAATCTGCGTTGCATCAAAAAAACAAGGTATCCCTCTTGAAATAAACTTTAACGGCATCCGTAACAATAGGATTTATCCCAATGATGCTTTTTGGAAAATAGCAGGAGAGGAACAGTGTCCTGTTACTATCGGATTTGACGCACACAAAGCTTCTGAAGCTTATGACGCAGAATCCTTAAAAGAGGCGGAAAGAATAATAAAAGAATATAGCCTTAACTATATAGGAAAACCACATATTATTTTTGTAAATAAATAACGGTATCAGAAGATGTGAAAGGAATGGATATAAATATGGAACTGAATTTTGACGGCAAGGTTGCTATTATAACAGGAGCCGCGGGAGGCATAGGTAAATCAATTGCATATGAATTTGCCAAAAGCGGTGCAAAGGTTGCTGCATGCGACCTCAAAAACACCGAAGAACGAATAGCTGATATAAAGGAAGACGGTCTTATAATTAAAGGCTATGATTTTGATATAACAGATATAGATACCGTAGGTGAGTATATGAAAAAAATAAGCGAAGATTTGGGTGAGGTAGATATTCTTGTGAATAATGCGGGAATAAATGTCGGTCCCGACCAAAGAAAAACCATTGAGGATTTTGATGATAAGTGGTGGCAGGCAATACAAAGCGTCGA
>JAIKVQ010000202.1 GCA_024685565.1 Bacillota bacterium | reverse complement strand
TATTGCCGCAAGCTCAATGTCATGGAAAAATGTCTTGTCGGAAAGATTTTGTACTGCTGTTCCGCCTGCCTTTGACATATATGTATAATAATTGATTTTGCGTATTCCAAGCTCTATTACCTTTTTGTAGTCCTCGTGGCTCACGCCTGAGCCTCCGTGCATTACAAGCGGAATATCCACAAGACTTTCAATCTTTTTAAGCCTGTCAAAATCGAGTTTGGGTTGTTTAATATACAGTCCGTGTGCCGTGCCAAATGCACAGGCAAGAGCATCAATACCCGTCTCAAGTGCAAATCTTTCCGCCATGTCGGGATCTGTATAAATGCTTTCATCGCTTATTCCTTTTTCCCCCGATTCCCTTGCGCCCATTGAGCCGATTTCCGCCTCGACAGATGCGCCATATTTTGCCGCCATTTCGACAGCAATACTCGTATTTGCAAAATTCATTTCGGCATCAAGCTCCGAGCCGTCGTACATAACAGATGTAAAGCCTAAATCAAGTCCCTTTTTGATATAGGAAAGGTCTGTGCCATGATCTAAATGAGCACAAACGGGCACTTTTGCCCTGTCTGCCATAAATAGCATAATAGGCGCAATTTCCTCTATATCACAAAGTCCCATTTCCTCGTGTACCTGTGCGTGCATTATGATTACAGGCTGATTCAGTTCCTCCGCCGCACCGATTACCGCTTTTAAGCTTGACAAATTCGGCGTATTAAATGAGCCTATTGCACATTTTTTTGCATCTGCTATTTTAAGTATCTCTTTTAATGTTACAAGCATCTAAAATTCCTCCGTAAATTTATCTTTATTGCATACAAAATCAAAAGTAAGGTTTGTTACATATTCACCGTCAGGTTCTATAAATTTGAGTTTTCCCTCTTTACGCATAACATCACGCCCGTCGGGTGTGCAGTTACCCGGCTCCAAACCCAAAACATAATCATATTCGCCCATCATTTTCCACTCGGTAAAATAATCAAGTGTTTTTTTATCAAAGCCGATTACAACGCCCTTTTCTATATCAGGATTAAATATTCCGCATTTACCTATGCCGTTCTTTGCTTTTATGTCATAGTAATAACAGCTTTCCCGATATCCATTTTGCGGCTTTTCCATTTTGCGTGAGTTTTCAATATCTTCTTTTGCGTGTTCATTTCTTGGAATTACCGTATCTGACGGAATTACAACCTCTGCATTTTCCGAAAGAAGAGGATAACCCATATTACAATGATAAAGTAGCATTACAGGGCTTTTCTTTGAGCCGATATTTTTAACGGTATCGGAAAGCGTGATTTTGTTTTCCGTTTTGGATATTGTGTAAGTTCTCATAAGCAAAAGCTGATGTGAAAAAATCGACGCGTCGCGTACGGTTGCTTTTACTATGATGTTTTCCTCTGTTTCCGCTACCGAATAGCGTTCACTCGGCGTATTTGAAATAGTGCCATGAAGCGGCAATTCCTCGCCGTCATCGGTACAGGGACTTCCGACTGCAGTTAGTCCGCAGGTTGTGAAAAAGCCTGCGCTAAAGGATTTCAGAAAATCAATTCCCGTAGGCTGATAATATTTTGGATTTACATATCCGCAAGCCGACATATATCCTAAATTTGTGCCGTTTAAGCTTAGTGTTACAATATCCGCGCATCTGTCAAGGGAGATTTCAAAATCAAGTCCCTTTCCGTTTTTAACGCGAAGTATCCGCATACCGTCAGCCTTGCCGCCCGTCAGACGATATTCATAGCATCCGCTTTCCTGAATACTGTGTCCTATATATTTATTCATAGCATTATCACTCCATTATCGGTCTTACCGCTTTATATATTTTTTCGTATTTTGCAAACTGCTTCATATACTCATTATGCTTTTCTGAATTCGGGTAAATGGTGTCCTTTTCCTTTACCATAACGCTTTTCGCCTCATTCAAATTGGAAAATGCACCGACAGAAACACCTGCAAGCATAATTGTACCGAGCGCACCGACTTCGGGCGCGTCAATGGGAGTTATGGGCAGTCCCATAATATCCGCCTTGATTTGCAGCCACACCCTTGAATTTGCACCTCCGCCCGTTGCATAAAGCTTCTTTGGTGCAATTTTTGATTTTTCAAGCTCTTTTAGATTTATGAGCGTTTCATAAGCTACACCCTCCAAAATCGCCTTATACAAATCTTCCTTTTTGGTTTCTAATGTCACTCCCAGAAATGCCGCCTTTGAGCCTGCGTCCATGTACGGCGTTGCCGCTCCCGCAAAATGCGGAAGGCAAAGTATTTCGCCTACTTTATCGTCAACCTTGCTGTCAAGCTCCTTATATGAAATATCCTTTGCAAAATTGTCTCTGTACCATTTAGCCGCCGCTCCGCCTGTAAAGGAAAAGGCATAACAGACATACTTGCCCTCCTCGACATAGGGAACGACACAGTAACTGTTATCGTAAAGCTCCTTATTCTTTGGTATCGTATCAAAAACAGGAGTAACACACTCAACCGTACCCATTCCGTCAACCGCCTCGCCTGATGAAAATGCACCTGCACCAACAGCGGATGCAACTTGGTCGTGACAGCCGTTTACGATTACGGTATCTAAAAGTCCCAATTCCTTTGCCATATCAGGCTTTATTTTGCCTGCAATGTTACCGCTTTTAACTACCTTTGACATTTTGCTTATGTCAACACCCGCAAAATCAAAGAGTTCACGGCTCCAATCAAGTGTTTTAATATCAAGTCCCATTGTCCTTGCGGCAAGCGACCTGTCAATAACTGCATTTCCTGTCAGCATATAGACGATAAAGTCCTCAAAAAGCAGGATTTTATCTGCTTTTTCATAGATTTCGGGCTTATTCTTCTTTACCCACATGATTTTGGGAAGGCTATACATCGAATTAGGCTTTACGCCTGCGATATCAATTACTTGTTTTTCATCAAAGGTTTTCGCTTCCTCTATTCCTCTTCCGTCTGTGTATAGCATTGAGGGGAGGAGAATATTATCATACTTATCAAGCATTACAAAGGTTTCGCCAAAGCTGGTAATGCCGATTACATCGATATTACCGATTTTTGCGGCTGTCTTTTTGATAACCTCTTTTACGCCGTCAAAAATCACATTTCCGTCGATTTCATGCTCGCCTGTATTTCGGGATATTTCATACTCAACATATTCCCTGCCCAGAAAGTTTCCCAATTCATCATAAACAGTCAGTTTTGAGCCTGTTGTTCCTATATCGATTCCGCCTATTTTCATTTTTTAATCCTCAATCGAGACAACATCATACTTTAAGTAATACTTAAATGCCTCTTCTAAAATGTTCTTTATATGACCGTTTGCAACAGTTGTATGATGCTTAAAGCCGCCTCTTGCAAGACGAATTAACTTATCCTGCAGATTGTCAATTTTTGCAACACCGCCGCAGCCGAAAAATTCCTTTTCTATATCGTCGTCGGTAAATTCACCCTCGCTGAAATAGATAGTGATTTTTCCGTCCTCTGTCTTGCAGTTTGAAAAGGTCATCGGGAATGATGCAATTCTACCC
>JAIKVQ010000197.1 GCA_024685565.1 Bacillota bacterium | reverse complement strand
AAAATGCAAATAAATTATTCTCTTTTGAGAAAGATTTATTTGTCGATTACTAAATATTTTATCACTATAATAGTTAAGGAGGGTGATAGTAAATGAAAAATCGTAATTTTGATGTTTGGCTTGCAATAGGTCTAAATATTTTACATTATAGAAAAGAGCAAGGAATGACTCAAATTCAACTTGCAGAAAAAGCAAATATCAGCAGAACATATATGCAAAAAATTGAAACTGCGGCATCATCCTGCACACTTGATACGCTTATAGATATTGCCGAAGCACTCAATATTCCGCTTAAAAAGCTATTTGAATTCAGGGATTGAAAAAGGACTGCAAAATGCAGTCCTTTTGTGATTTTTACATTCTTGCAACTCCGCTTTTTTTCGCAGCTTCTGCTACCGCCTTTGCGACCGCTTTTCCTACTCGCTCATCAAATGCCTTTGGAATTATATAGTTTTCCGAAAGCTCTTCCTCTGATACAAGACTTGCTATCGCATAGGAGGCTGCCATCTTCATTTCCTCATTTATGTCGCTTGCGCGTACAGATAGCGCACCCTTAAATATCCCCGGAAATGCAAGCACATTGTTGATTTGATTTGGAAAATCACTTCTGCCGGTTCCCACAACCTTTGCTCCTGCTTTTACTGCTAAATCCGGCATAATTTCAGGCGTAGGATTTGCCATAGGAAATACGATTGCGCCATCTGCCATAGCAGAAATCATTTCCTCCGATACAATATTTGGAGCAGAAACTCCAATAAACACATCTGCGCCCAACATTGCATCTTTTAGCGTTCCCTTTTTATGCTCTTTATTCGTAATTTTTGCAAGTTCTTTATGACTATCAGAAAGTGTCTCATCACCTTCGCAAATAATTCCAAATTTATCTGCCATAATGAGATTTTTAACACCCAATTTCATAAGGTGCATACCGATTGCCGTTCCTGCACTGCCTGCACCATTTATTACAACTTTTACATTTTCAATATCCTTTTTAACCACCTTTAAGGCATTCAAAAGTGCTGCAGCAACAACTATTGCAGTCCCGTGCTGGTCATCGTGGAAAACAGGTATATCGCATATTTTCTTTAATCGCCTTTCCACTTCAAAGCACCTGGGCGCTGCAATATCTTCAAGGTTTATTCCGCCAAAACTTCCTGAAAGAAGATATATTGTCCGAACAAGCTCGTCAACATCTTGAGTTTTTATACACAGCGGAAATGCGTCAACATCCGCAAATTCCTTAAAAAGTGCACATTTCCCTTCCATTACGGGCATACCTGCCTCAGGGCCTATATTCCCAAGTCCCAAAACAGCACTGCCGTCAGTAATTACAGCAACTAAATTATGCCTTCTCGTCAGCTCATACGATTTATTTATATCCTTTTGTATTTTAAGGCAAGGCTCAGCAACTCCGGGAGTATATGCAAGCGAAAGCTGCTCGCTGTTTTTAACGGTAGTTCTTGAAATTACCTCAATTTTGCCTCCCCATTCATAGTGTTTTTCAAGTGATTTTTGTCTTATGTCCATTTTACCTTTCCTCACATATCATACAAGCTTTTTGATGAGATTTACTTATCCAATGGCTTCATTGTCGGGAATACGCAAAATATATTTTGTAAATTTTTATATTTTCTTAAAACCCTGATATTGACTTGCGTTTCCAAGACTGTGCTTTTTGAAACCTTTTATATCATCTCATATTTTTTATTGAATTGTCGTAAATTCTGTCGTAAAACTGTCGTAAAACTGTCGTAAATTACGACAACCTTATTTTGCCTTCAAGTGCGGCAAAACTTTCTATTTTCTTCTCTTTAGTTGCCTCATTATATACATCCATAGTTGTTTCTATACTTTTGTGTCCCATAATTTCCTGAATGACTTTGATATTTGTTTCATTCTCGCATAGTCTGGTACAAAATGTATGTCTTAAATGATGACAACTAAAATGCGGTAGCAAGACAGGTTCTCTTTTTTCTACCTTTGCCACTTCCTCCTCAATCATATTGGCATCTCTTATCATGCGCTCGATTACTCTATTTACAACATGAGGGTTTAGCGGTTCGTCAAATCTGTTTCGGAAAATAAAATTTGTATATCCATCAATAATGAACTCATTAAAGCCATTTTCTTTTTGTCTTTCATATTCTTTTTCAAGCATACGCTTCACATCATTGAACATTGGGATAATGCGTTCTCCCGCTTTTGTTTTCGGAGTGGTAATATGATATTCACATACGCCAGTTTCCTGAGCTCTGTAAATGAGATTATGATTTATACTGATGATGCCTGTTTCAAAATCACAGTCCTCCCACCGCAAACCAAGAATTTCGCCTATTCTGCAACCGGTTCCCAGTAATGTACTAATCAATGTCAGCCAATTTTTATAAGTTTTGCTTGATGATACGAACTCAATAAATCTATTTTGTTGCGATACCGTCAAAGCGTGTCTTTTGGGCTTTTCCCAATTATGACTTTTCTTTATTTCTGCTATAACATTGTCAGTAGGGTTAATTCTTATTATGCCGTCTCTTACTGCTGATGTAAAAACGGGGTGAAGTATTGTCTGAATAATTTCAACGCTGTTCGGTTTGAACCCAAAATCTCTGATGAGCGAAATGTAAAACTTTTTAATATCGCTATACTTAATACCTGATATTTTATGAGCGCCTATACTTTCACGAACATACTTCTTATACATATATTTATAATTCGCTCGTGTTGAAGATTTGAGCTCATATTTTGTTTCAATGTACGCATCATAGAAATCATTGAGCGTTACTCTCCGCGCTTTATGAAAATCAATGCCATCATCAATATCTTTGGATAAATTCTTTTCAATTTCCCTAAGCGAGATGCAATATCTTTTTCCTGTAGGTATTTTATCCGTTTCTACAAGTCTCCAGCTATATACGCTCCGGCGTATGCCATTGGCATCACTATACTTGTATTCATATTTCCCATCAGGTCTTTGACTTTCTCCATCTCTAAGAATTCTGCCTTTTTTATCTCTTCTCTTTTCTGACATAAAGTCTCCTTTCCGAAAAGAGATGATATGACTACTGTGTATTATAACAAAAGAAACCGGAAAAGTCAATCAAATTGTATTAACATTATCAAGCATCTTTTCAAATTTTGCTCTCTTTATTTGCGGTCTGTTTCCATTCCATAATATAAAGTCAGCGTCTTTGTTTTCACTGACAATTTGTCTTAATTTATTTTCGCCGATACGGAAGTAAACAGCAGCCTCCTCTATGCTCAAAGTGAACTTTTCCCATATAGGAATTTGTATCGACATATAATCACCGTCCTTTATTTTTCTTTCAAGTTTTACAAACCTTTTCTATATGCCTTTGCTAAAGTCCAAATCATTCTTTTCTTTCTTTTTAATAACATAATAAATAAAATCTACAAGCAAAACAGACAGCAGTTTGCAAGACTGCCTCATAGGATTTTCACCTTCCCGATTTTCTCCGGACTGCTCTCATTGTGTGCGACGCTCTTAACGCCCCGGCTGTGACTAAGCAGAAGTATCATTATAACCGCATATAGTTATCGCACAAGGGTTGCAAAGCCTTTTTCTGCAAAATGATGTTCGCTCGTTTCAATTTTGAAATGTCTTGGCGCATTTGCAGATTTGCTCGTATATACGGCAAAGTATCCGTTTTGCTTTTTATTCTACAACGCCATTATCTTGCGTGTTTTCTTTGTAAAAGACGGCTAAGTTTGAGGCATAGCGAATTTATACAATACCATTTGTAAAAGCTTCTGTTCTTTTTCCGAAACCTTTTGCATTAATTCTTTAAGCAACATTTCTTCTTTGCGGGTTAAGTACGCTCTCTCCTTTACATAACCATTAACTATGTAAACTCCACCATACCTTCCAAGTTTGCTTGCTATAGGTGCAAATCTGCTTAAAGCTGAAATATCTCTTGTTATTGTATCATCAGAAACTTGAAACCGTCTTGCTAATTCAAGACATGAAATCAAGCTGTGGTTCATAAGAACGAATAGTATTTCCATTCTTCTTTCAAAAGCTGACAATTCAGTTTTCACAATTTGCACCTCCCATCTACATTTTCATTATAAATGTTAAGTACTGCAGAACCTGCGGGTATTAAAAAAATAATTTGAACTTTTTTTATTTTATGTCTTAAAGTAAGTATTTTCCTTGTTTTATCATTCATTGTAATTCCCTCCGATTTGATTTATTTGAAAATAAATCAGAGCTTTATGGATACCTTATTGGGGGCATTACCCAATTATTCGATAAGACAATACATAAAAACCTTTTATAACCGCAAATAACACATTTTTCGCATTTTGGAGCAAAAAAAATATGCCAACATAGGTTGGCATTTAAAAAAACGATTGAAGTCTGAACATTGCCCGATATAATCCGACAAGCTATTTTATTTTTCTTGTATTTGTAATATAAATCAACAAAATTCGCCCCATAAAACAAAAAGCCCGAATTTGCCAATAATATTTTTTTGACAAATTCGAGTTTATCATTAAATGCTTAAAGATATTGCGCATTTTAAGTCTATGATTTCGCATGTAATGTGATATCAGAATATTTTTCATTTATATAATATCCTTTGTATAATTTTATGAGGCCAATGTTTGATTTAGGGCTGTTTTCCGATATATGCGAGTATTCCGCCGTCAACATAAAGAATATGGCCGTTTACAAAGTTTGACGCATCGCTTGCCAAAAAGATTGCAGGCCCTTCCAAATCCTCAGGATTTCCCCAGCGGGCAGCTGGAGTTTTTGCAATAATAAACTTATCAAACGGGTGTCTTTCGCCGTCAGGCTGTATTTCACGAAGTGGTGCTGTCTGCGGTGTTGCGATATAGCCAGGGCCTATACCATTACATTGGATATTATATTCGCCGTACTCTGATGCGATATTTCTTGTCAGCATTTTAAGTCCGCCTTTAGCTGCAGCGTATGCTGAAACTGTTTCTCGTCCGAGTTCTGACATCATTGAGCAGATATTTATTATCTTTCCGTGACCTTTTTTAATCATTGACGGAATTACTGCCTTTGATACAATAAACGGTGCGTTTAGGTCAACGTCAATTACCTGTCTGAACTCCTGTGCCGTCATTTCTGTCATTGGTATTCTCTTAATAATGCCCGCGTTATTTACCAAAATGTCAATAACGCCGACTTCCTTTTCGATTTTTGCTGCCATTTCATTTACCGCGTTTTCATCGGTAACATCACAAACATAGCCGTGAGCCTTAATTCCCTCTTCCTCATACGCTTTAAGACCTTTATCTACAAGCTCCTGCTTAATATCATTAAAAACAATAGTTGCGCCTGCTTTTGCGTATCCCTTTGCAATAGCAAAGCCTATTCCGTATGACGCACCTGTTATCAGTGCAATTTTCCCAGTTAAATCAAACTGTGACATATTCTATCTTTCCTTTCCGTTTAAATTATGTGCAATACCAAAATACTTAAAGAAAATTTTGCAGATTGCCGTTTTTTACAGCGACGACTGTACTTTGTGTACTGCGAGCTGTAAAAAGGGGTAAGATGCGGAATTTTAATAAGTATTTTTATCGTAAGTCTTTTGTTTCTATGTGATCCATATCATCAAATTCCTGATTTTCACCGCACATTGCCCATATAAATGAGTAATTTTTAGTGCCAACGCCCGAATGAATTGACCAGCTTGGAGAAATTACCGCCTCTTCATTGTGCATTATGATATGACGTGTTTCTGTAGGCTCGCCCATCATATGGAATACCGCGTCATTTTCGCCCATATCAAGATAGAGATATACTTCCATACGTCTATCGTGAGTATGTGAAGGCATTGTATTCCAGTTTGAACCTACTTCAAGCTGTGTAAGTCCCATAGACAGCTGACAAGATTTCATCACCTCAGGATGAATGTATTGATTTATTACTCTCTTATTGCAGTCTTCTACGCTTCCGCAAGGCACTTTTTTTGCCTTTGTAATATCAATTTTAACAATCGGATATTCCTTATGCGCAGGGCAGGAGGAAACATAGAATTTTGGTGGATTTTCGGTATCCACACACTTAAATTTTACCTCTTTATTGCCTCTGCCTATATATATTCCGTCTCTTGGGTTCATTTCGTACTCTACGCCGTCAACTGTTATAATGCCTTTTCCGCCGATATTGATACAGCCCATCTCTCGTCGCTCTAAGAAATAGTCTGATGCAAGTTCTTTTCCGCCCTCGAGCTTAAGTTCCTGATAAACGGGCATTAAGCCTGCCGTTATAATTCTGTCGATATGGCTGTATACCATTCTGATATTGTCCTTTGTGAAAAGCTTTGAAATATGAAATTCTTCTCGCAGCCTTTCTGTTGTGTAATGCTTTACATCCTTTGGATTTGATGCACATCTGATTTCCATTTTAGATAAGTCCTCCTTTATATATCTTCCGTATACCTCTATCTGCGAGAGCGCCGCCCACGAGAAAGGATATACCGCTTGTTTAAAGTTTGTTAAATGTATTTTCCTTGTTATTTTCTTCTCTTTTAGGACAAGCTCTTGCCCTTTATCGGTTTCTGTAAAGTTTGCAGTTTCGAATGTTCCGTCGTCAAACTCCACATCTAAAGCTTTCCAATATGTATCATGTGGAAAATCTGCTCTTAAATAGAATACCACTTTATCAATTTCGACATTTGTGCCAAAATCAATATAGTATTCCAGATCCTCTCTTGCACCGCCTGCCCATGAATGATACGGATAGTCGCCGTGACCTTGATTATCTTTTACTCCGTCTATTGCATTCCTCTCAAAAAAGCATACATCTTCCCGTGTCACAAGATTTGCATATGCATGAGGGAAATACCTCTTTTGCCCACGCCTGTCGCAGCTATTAAGTGAAATATTGCGATAGCCGTATTTTACCTCATCTCTCGGCTCATATATCTTGATATGGTGACTGTTTCCCGAAAATGCATTTTGGTCATAACCTCTTTTCAGGTTTCCAAACGGGATTTCAAATTCCAAAGAGCTTGACTCTGAAAACACAATGCTTTCTTTAAGATAATCATCAAGTTTCAAAGCGATATAGTCTGTATCTTTTTTTCGTATAACGATTTTGTCGCCTTCTTGATATTCCTTTTCATATGTAGCATCTATGTTTTCGCCTTTTTGAGACATCAGGACTTTTCCGTCTTTATCAATTATTAAAATTTCAATCATAAAACAATATCCTTTTTAATTCAGAATGTCATCAAGCTCGCACACCGCATGGAAAAAGTAGTAATCTCCGTAAATGAGTGCTAAATGCTCGTGTTTTTCAAAGCTCTCACTTCCGAAATTAACAAGTGCCATATCTTTTTCATTGTCCCACGGGCAGAAATTTTCAGATGTTGCCAAAATCAGATTTTCAGCCTCTTTTAAATACTTTTTTTCGCCTGTTTCCTTGTATATTTCAATCATACCGCAAGCGGCAATTGAAGCAGCACTTGAATCATACAAATTATCATTTTCAGGCTGGCAAAAATCGCACTTAACCTTATAGTCATTCTTTTTTGCTTCACCTATAAAGTAATCTGCTACTTTTTTTGCAGTATCCAAATATCTTTGCTCTTTTGTCCATTGATAGCTTTGGATAAAGCCGTAAATTGCCCAGCCTTGTCCTCTTGTCCAAGAGGAGCCTTGCTTGTACCCTTGTCCGCCTAAATCTTCAAGTCTTTCTCCTGTTTCGGTGTCAAACTTAACAATATGGCATACACTTCCGTTATCACGGAAAAAGTTCTTTATAACGCTATCAGCGTGTGACATAGCAATCTTTTTAAAACGAGCATCCTTTTCCTGTTCGCTTGCCCAATATAGAAGCGGCAAATTCATCATACAATCTATAATTGCAAGACCTTTTGCCCCTTCGCCGTTCCAAGCCCTTATTACTTTCGCGGTAAGATCATATCTTGACGCTAAAATGCTTGCTGCCAAAAGTGCATCATTTTTAGCCTTTTCACCTTTAAAATGCTCAAAATGCTCAACACCTGACAAAAGCCACAAGAAGCCTAAATCATGGTCGTCTTTTTCATATTCATACATCACCTTTTCAAGCTTTTTCTCACATCCTATGGCATAATCTGCATAAACCTTATCCCCCGTCACATCGTACATCTGCCATAGAATACCTGCCCAAAAGGAGTTCGTCCACCAAAATGGTCTATCCTTTGACTCATCGTTATATTTTCCGTCCTGTGTTATGTACGGAAGTGCATCTTTTAGGCAAGACGCGGTTTTTGCAATCTTGTCTATTGATCTTTCCTTGATATCATGTATATTCATATGTATATTCTCCGATTATCTATAAACTGTTTCACCGCTTTTTATGCAGAACGCTCCGTCTTTATCCATTGCCCACACATCTATCGCTGACGGGTTATATATCATCTTCAAATCAGCGCTTGTTTTTAAGCTATTGTATGCCATAACATAGTCATAAATCTCAATATTAGTTGCGTACCAGATATCATCACGATTGCCTATAAACTCTGCAAAATTTTCGATAATATCCCAATTATCGTTATTATCGAACTCGTAGCTATGTCCCCAAAGGTAGAACATTCTGCTTCTCCCCCATCTGTCGCCTTGAACAAACTTTTCAGCAAGCTCCATAAGTCTTGGGTTATTATGATGGCAAGTTGGATGAAGAGTGATCCAATCGGTCGGAAATCCAAAATTTTCGGTAGATTTCGTTGTTCTTGAATAAGCAATACCGCATTTTCTCACTGCTTCAACCACTCGGTCATCATAAGTACCCATAGGATATGCCATACCATTTGCTATGCAATCATACTGCTCCGATATATTTTTCCTATCACTCATTATTTCGTTTATCATTTCCGTTTCGGTAAGTTCTTCCAAGAACGGATGCGTAAGAGTGTGCACAGCAACTTCATTCCCTGAATTTATGTAAAGCTTCTGCGCTTCTGAAAGTTTCATTCTTCCGTAGAATTCTTCTCTTTCACCGTCTTCTTGAAAATACATCCCTGTATTTATATTAAATGTAACTTTAAGACCGTACTTTTTTGCTATTCCCGAAAGTCTTATGTCTTGCACAACACCGTCATCATAGCTTAATGTAACAACCTTATCTTTTCCGCCTTTTAATAACATTTGCATAATAAAGTCACTCCTATTTATTAAGTCTTGCTCCAACCGCACCGCCCGGGTGGATTAGCGCAAATTGGTCTTTGGTATATCCTGTTTCCTCAATTAAAGCTGTCTGCAATGCGTGGAAAATCACAATAAGTGAAGTTGTTGAGGTTGTTCCCTGCATATTATGCTTATCTGTTTCACGGTTTACATATTGTTTTAAGACAACATCTGCTTCTTTTGCAAGCGGTGAGTCTAAATTTTCAGTAACAGTTATTACCTTTACTCCTTTTTTCTTGCAAATATCAAGTATCGGCATAAGTTCTGCCGTTTTACCACCGCGCGACGCAAAAAGCATAACATCGCCCTTTTGCAAATATCCGCTTCCGCCGTGTACCGCCTCGCTAGGGGCAATAAATCTTGCAGGGCGCTCTATGCAGCACATAAGATGTGCAAAATGCTGACAGGCAATCCCCGAATGTCCGCACCCTGCCGTGCCGATTCTTTCAGCATTTTTTAAAAGCTCTACTGCTTTTGAAAATGCCTCTTTATCAAAATATTCTTTTGCCTCTTTTATGCACTCTTCTTCTATATCATAGGCTTTTTTCGCCATTTCAAGTGCTTTTTCC
>JAIKVQ010000180.1 GCA_024685565.1 Bacillota bacterium | reverse complement strand
CAAAAAGATTGAGCAAACAGGAGAAGACCTTTTAGCTGTTGCGCTTTGCCATGAGATTGACCATTTAAACGGCGAACTCTTTGATGATAAGATAATAAAGCAGGACTAACGGAGGTTTAGTGTGAAAATTCTTTTTATGGGCACTCCCGATATAGCCGCAAAATGTTTAAATACCCTCATAGAAAAGAAAATGAATGTCGTAGGAGCCGTAAGCCAGCCTGATAAACCCAAGGGCAGAGGGCATAAACTTGCGCCGACTGATGTTAAGATTGCGGCAAGTGAGGCAAATATTCCTGTTTTTCAGCCTGAAAGGATAAAATCAGGCGAGCTTTTGCCGATTTTGGAGGAGTTAAAGCCTGATATAATAGCAGTTGTAGCATATGGGAAGATACTTCCAAAGTATGTGCTTGATTATCCCAAATACGGCTGTGTAAACATGCATGCATCGCTTCTGCCAAAGCTGAGGGGAGCGGCGCCCGTTCAATGGGCAGTGATAAACGGCGACAGCGAAACGGGAGTCACAACAATGCTTATGGACGAGGGACTTGATACAGGAGATATATTGCTTTCCCAAAAGCTTGAAATAGGCGAGTATGAAACGGCGGAGGAACTTTTTTCGCGTATTGCAGATACTGGCGGAAAATTGCTTGCAGAGACTATTTTGGATATAGAAAACATAACCCCTAAAAAACAGGCACAGGAGGGCGCTACATATGCGCCTATGCTGACAAAGGAAATGGGGCATATCAACTGGTTGCAAAGCACAGACAAGATCTCAAAGTTCATCTGCGGAATGAACAGCTGGCCCTTGGCATATTCCTTGTATAAGGGAGAGGTTGTAAAAATCATCAGAGCCCAAAAGGGTGAAGCGGAAAAGGGAGAAAACGGACAAATTTTAGGCTTTGAAAAGGGAAAAGGAATAAAGGTAAAGACATCGGACGGCTCAATATATATTAAAGAACTTCAATTTGCAGGAAGTAAAAGAATGTCGGCTGATGATTATTTAAGGGGACATAGTATAGAAATTGGAACGATATTGAATTGAAGAGGTGTAAATATGTTATTTTATGATCCGACTTACTTTTTGGTTTTAATAGGCTTTCTGCTTGCGTCCTTTGCGTCAATGGGCGTACAGAGTGCATTTAATAAGTATTCAAAGGTGAAATCAATAAGGCATTATACAGGAAAGGACGCTGCAAGGAAAATTCTTGATGAGAACGGACTTTACAATATACGCGTGGAAAACATTTCGGGAAATCTTACCGACCATTTTGACCCGTCGGCAAACGTCATACGTCTTTCCGATTCCACCTATAATTCCGATTCTGTAGCGGCGATAGGAGTTGCTGCGCACGAGGCGGGGCACGCTGTTCAGCATGCGGTAGGGTATACGCCTATAAGAATAAGAAATTCTATTGTACCTGCGGTAAATCTTTGCTCAACTCTTGCGATGCCGTTATTTATAATAGGACTTTTGCTCGGAATGGTAAATCTTGCAAATGTAGGTATCATCTTGTTTTCAGCGGCTTTAGTATTCCAGCTTGTGACACTCCCCGTAGAATTTGACGCAAGCCGCAGAGCAATTAAAATACTCGATAGTTCTGCAATGCTTGACGAGGACGAGCTTTCAGGTGCTAAAAAGGTGCTTCGTGCCGCCGCAATGACGTATGTTGCAGCAGTTCTGGCATCGGCACTGCAGATTTTGAGACTTGTTTTATTAAGTAACTCAAGGCGCAGGGATTAAAATATGGTTTCGGCAAGAGAAAAAGCACTTTTGGCGCTTTATGATGTTTTTTATAAAGGCACATATTCAAATTTGGCAGTTAAAGATTATCTAAAGGGCGATATGCAGGAAGTCGATAAAGGCTTTGTTACACAGCTTGTTTACGGAACTGTACGGTATAAGCTGACCCTTGATTATATTATCGGGAAAAATTCCGATATAAAGCTTAAAAAAATGTCGAAATTTGTCCTTTTGATACTTGAAATGGGCGTGTATCAGCTTTATTATCTTGATAAAGTTCCGCAAAGCGCAGCCGTAAATGAAAGTGTGCGGCTTGCAGGGAAATATGCCCCCAAATCAAAAGGATTTATCAATGCTGTTTTGCATGCCGCGGCAAAAAACAAGGATTTGCTTGAATTTCCAAAGGACAGAATAGAATATCTATCTGTAAAGTATTCATTTACCGAAGATATGGTAAGACGCTTTGCAGATTTGGATTTTTGTGAGGAGCTTTTAAAAAGCCTCAACAGAGAACCGAGGACAACAATTAGGATAAATTCACTGAAATGTGCGGATTGTCCCATCGAAAATGCGGAAATTTCGCCTCTTTATAAATATGCGGCATATGTTAAGGGACTTGATATATCATCATCAAAGGAATATCAGGACGGGAAATTTACTGTGCAGGACGTTGCCGCAATGATGCCGTCATTAGCACTTTTTCCAAAAGCGGGCGAGCTTTGTATTGATGTATGCGCAGCGCCCGGGGGAAAGACAACGCATATGGCTGAGCTTATGGAAAACAAAGGTGAAATTTATGCCTTTGATATACACCCGCATAAAATTGAGCTGATAAATAAAAATGCACAGCGTATGGGGATTTCGATAATTTCCGCAAAGTGCCATAACTCCCTTGAAATTTATGAACAGCTTTTAGGAAAAGCGGATAAAGTTTTAGCAGACGTTCCCTGTTCGGGAATTGGCATAATTTCAGGAAAACCCGATATAAAATGGAGTAAGGATGACACATCGGAACTTCCCGAAATACAGCTTAAAATTCTTGAAAACGCGTCAAAATATCTTAAAGTCGGCGGTGAA
>JAIKVQ010000172.1 GCA_024685565.1 Bacillota bacterium | reverse complement strand
TGATAATAGTTTTTCCCGTCAATCGTTTTTATGATAGTCATAGTTTCCCTTTCGGGGTCGCCATAGTTATCTATAATCTTCTTTCGCAAAAACTCGGTTACATTTTCAATATTTTGCATAAGTTCGTAAGGGTTTTTAAATGCATTGGTATTTATCCTTTGCAGAATATGTCTCAGTTTTTCGGTACAGTAGGTATCGTTTATATGCCCATTTCCGTAAGATCTTATTGTAGAATTTACGCTGAAATTAGATAAAATATCATTTAAATCAAAATTCATAAAAGTGCCCCTTCTTTATCGCTCATAATATCCGCAATTTCTATACTTTTACCTGTTCTTCTTGAGATCTCTGCTGCTTCGCACATTGCATGGCTCTCAATAGAAATATCAATAGGCGTGCACATTTCCTTTTCTCCTCTTGCAGATGCCAAAAAGTCCGCAACTACAACTGTATCTGCACCGCCATGTCCCGACTCTATTTTCTCAACCTCATATTTTTTATCATTCCCTAAAAACGGCTTTACATATATTTCAAAATCATTAAAGCTACCGACTATTTCGCCATAGGTACCCATAACTCTGGTTACGCGATTACAGTCTTTTGTGAATGCCGTCATTGTAAGGTTTGCGGTCGCTCCATTTTCAAACATTATATTTGAAACCTGATGATCCACCACATCATTATCGCAACGGAAAACACACCTTCCGTATCTTCCCTTTCGCATGGCATCCTCTAAATTAGAAAATCCTTCCTTCTCAACGGCTCCTCTTCCTGTGGTATTAGGACGCTCCTCATATATCCTTACGGCATTATATGGGCATTTATCGCTAATCTTACAATCTATGCAACGTGCTGAGCTTCCTTCTGGTGCATTCTTTTCTGAAAAAAAACCACCAAGTCCATATGATGAAACCCTCGCTGTATGCGAACCGGTAAGATACACAAGCAAATCCATATCATGACAACACTTGGCAAGTATCATAGGACTGCTTTTATCTTCGTTCGCCCAATCCCCTCGCACATAGCTATGTGCCTGATGAAAATATCCTACACCCTCTGTCTGATTTATATGTTTAACCTCTCCGATTACCCCTGTGTCAATAAGCTCTTTCATCTTTCTGTAAAATGGTGCAAATCTAAGCGAATGACATATCTGTAGCTTTGCACCGTACTCTTTCGCTTTTTTTGAAAGCAATATACATTTTTTCAAATCTCTATCAATAGGCTTTTCCACCATTAAATTTTTATATCCTGCGCTAAGTGCCATAAGCGCAGGCTCTATATGCTGATTATCCTGTGTTGCTATAAAAATGACATCTCCTATTTTTCCTTTTTCAAAAAGATCATGATAATCAGAAAATATATATTTATCGTCTATATCATACTCTTTTTTCATTTTTTCACGAAGATAATCCCTCTTTTCTGCAATTGCAAAAACCCTCATTTCGTTCGGGTATTGCTTTGCATATTCTGCAAATATCTGTCCTCTTCCGCCGCAGCCTATAATAACCGCATTTAACATTGTCCTTCTCCTTTAATAAGAATTTATGCTTGGAAAACATAAAATCCTCTTTACATTTTAACTTTTTTATAGTATTATTATATCAAATACTATGTGCATAGCAATACACAAACAGTTCAATTATGTGCATAATTGGTTCAAAAGAGGTGTTTTTATGCCTTGGCAAAGATATGATGTAAAAAATCAAATAGAAATAACAGCCTTTCACTCGCTTTTTGAGCATCATTTCCCTAATGATTGGGACTTTGAAGGAGAATCCCACGATTTTTGGGAGTGTGTTTATGTTATAAGGGGCGATATATTTGCAAGCGGTGACGGAAAGGTATTTAACCTTTCGGAAGGAGAAATCATTTTCCACAGACCGATGGAATTTCACAGGCTGTGGCTTGATAATAAAGACGGTGCAGATGTGCTGATTTTTTCATTTTCGACAAGCGGTGCTTTTATGGACTTTTTCTGTGGGAAGGTATTCTGTCTTTCAGAAAAGGAGCGCAATATCCTATCCGATATGCTCGAATTTATGAAAAGCGAACATAAAAACAAAAAACACAACAAGCTTCCAATGGAACTTACATATCTTGCACCGCTCGGCAAAAAAGATGGGTATTTGCAAAGAATTGCGGTTTTTGTGTATATGCTGCTCTTTTCCCTCTATGAAAGTCCTAACACGGCAAAGGCAGAGGAAACTCAGGATTCAAAGGTTTTCTCCAAAGCCGTGAAATTTATGAAGGACAATATTACAAAACAGATTTCAGTCGAGGAAATAGCCAAGCATACAAATACCAGCACATCAACACTAAAAAGAATTTTTGCAAAGTATATGGGTGTACCGATACATAAGTATTTTAACAATCTTAAAATATCCCGCGCAACAGAGCTTTTGCAAAGCGGTAAAAATGTCACTGAAACAGCGGAAATTCTGGG
>JAIKVQ010000148.1 GCA_024685565.1 Bacillota bacterium | reverse complement strand
ATATGCCCCGTTACCGCGCTTTTTTGCAAAGTGAGATTTTGACGCAGAGTGCATCTAAATTGTTCGTCTTACACAGAAAAAACGACAAGTTTCGACTTGTCGTTTTTTGTTTTTACACAAAAATCAGTCACACGCGCCGTCGTTCCTCCTTTTTCGCAAAAAGGCACATTCGCGTCGGCTACTCGCTTGCAAGCGCGCTCATAACGCCTTTGGCTCATTACCACCTTTTTGCGATTTTGAGTATATCTATATAGTTCAGTTGATCCACGTCAGAGCAAGCTTTATATCGCTTGTTCCGATTTTTTTTATGCAGAACATTCAATATCTACACCCTGTCCGGTGTGGATTTTTATGTTGTTGTACGGGATTTATTTTATCCGTGCGTATTTGCAAGCTGCACTAAAAACCGGCAAACTTACTCAGAACACAAAATGTTTTTTATTATGTAGGAAATTACCTCAATTTGAGATAATTTCCGAAATAACAAAACTGCTCCCTTATTCCTACGCCCGCAGGCGGAGCTTTTATCAAAAGCTTTTTTATAGCACTTGATGTTGAAACCTTAATCATATATCAAAATGTTATCACTTATGTTCAAATAATCTGTCAATTTGCTTTTCTGTCTGTTTTATAATGTTCTCTGCATCGGCGCCTCTGATATCAAGCCCTTTGGCTATTATAAGTTTCACATTCGGAATTTGATAAAAGCTTTGTGCCAGTGCTTTTACATAGCCATAACCATATTCAAGCGGCACAAAATTACCGCCTGCGGTTGTAATGTAATATAGACTCTTTGCCTTGACAAGTCCTACCGGAACGCCCTCGGATGAATAGCGAAATGTCAAACCGACAACATTAATCTGTTCAAAGTAATTTTTCAGCACGGACGGGAATGATAGATCCCAATATGGCGCCGCTATAACGATATTATCTGCATCAGCAAACTGGCGGGCAAGTTGAAAGCAGGGTGCATCAAACTTACCGTGTGCAATCAGAGCATCACGCATGTTCAAAAAATCTTGATCAACAAGAGGGTATTCCTGTTCACATACGCTGATCTCCTGAACTGAGGCACCAGTCTTATTAAGCAAGTAATTTGTAATCCTTTTTGTTCTGGATTCTTTGCGCACACATGCATTGATTAATAATGTTTTCATTTTACGTCAATTTTATTCCTCTATTACATTTGTCCTTTTTCTATATTTTTTATAAAATACTATTTCAAAAAGAATTTATACAGTCTTTCACGATAGTCCGGTGCTGTGTCAAATGCTGCGTGACCAAAACCTTTATACATAAATAACTCAAAATCTTCTCTTGCATTAAGCTGTTCGGCAATTTTCATAGTCATATCTAAATCAACAACTTTATCATCATATGCACCAATCGCTAACACAGGGCACTGAATATTTTTAAGCTGATTGGTGACATTAAACCCCCTCATACCCTCAACAAGGGCAACAAAACGTTCCAGTTCATGATCCGTTACAGTATTTGCGGCAGTAATCAGTGCATCTTTGCATTGTTCAAAAACATCAGGCGGATATATTTTTTCGCCAAAATCAAGATATAATCCCTTTTTATCTTTTTTCTTTGCTAGGCAAATCCACTTATTTGTTACAGGGTTCAAATTATCACCTAATTCAGGCGTTGTGGACCCAAGTGCAATCTTTTTTACAAGCTCGGGATGTCTTATTGCAATTTCAAGTGCAATCATTCCGCCCTGAGATGCCCCAAATAGGTAAACATCATTGATACCGACCGTCTGAAATGCTTTTACAGTATCTTCCGCCATATCTTTTACGGTATATACCTGCGGTAAATCAAGTCGCCTGTCAAAGACAAAAACGGTAAATTCGTCCGTCATAATAGCGTATGCCTCTGCTATTTGATCAGCAGAACCCATGACGCTTTGAACACTAAGTCCGGGAATAATGACAAGATTCTTTTTCCCTTTTCCAAAACGAAGGAAATTCATCTCAAACTGTTCATTTTTTACTTTATCAATCAAAATATCCATTATCGCTTTATTCAATCGTTAGAATGTCCGCAAATCCGGTAACCTTGAAAATCTCCATAATAATATCGTTGACATTAAGGATTTTCATGCTGCCTTGTTTGTTCATAATCTTCTGTGTTGAGAGAAGCACTCGGAGTCCTGCTGAAGAAATGTATTCCAACTTCTCAAAATCAAATATGAGTTCCGTAGGCACATCTGCAACAAGTGATATACATAGCCCTGCTATAGTTATTAGCAGTACCATTCCTCATATTTTCGTTATATCTTGTTTGTTTTTTTACTTGCAGTCTGCCTATTGCCGGTTAACATAAAACTTATTGTATCATTACGTCATGATTTTGTCAATCCGAAAGTTTTTTAAAGCACCTTTCACTGATAATGAAGTCAAGGCAGCACAAATACTGTATTTTATCTGATTATAGTTTGGAAATTAGTTTATTTAACACTCTCCGTATTAACTTTCTTGACATTAATATTTATATTTGATACAATATAATTGTTCAAAATATAATTTGGAGGGCACATTATGAAATACGATTATCGCGAAGCGATGAAACTTAAGAATCAGATTTGTTTTCCTCTTTATGCAGCGGCAAGAAATGTGACGAGGTTGTATAATCCTTTCCTCAAATCGCTGGGACTGACATATACGCAATATCTCGTTTTTCTTGTGCTGTGGGAAAAGGACGGAATATCTGTCGGTGAGATTTGCGAAAAACTTCTGCTTGACAGCGGTACCCTGACGCCTCTTTTAAAAAGAATGCAAAATGCGGATTATATTGAAAGAAAGCGAAGTGAAAACGACGACCGTGTTGTAGTTATAAATCTGACCGACAAAGGACGGGAATTACAAATGCAGGCAAAGGATATTCCAAAAAATGCTGCGAGTTGTCTTAAACTTCCTGCGGAAAAAGCAAAAGAACTTTATGCACTATTATATGAATTGCTTGAAACCCAAAAGTCAGATGAGGCTAAATAATGAAAGGAGCTTACTAAAAATGAAAACAGTTTATGATTTTACGGTAAAAGATAGACTTGGCAATGATGTATCTCTGTACGAATATAAGGGCAAGGTGCTTCTTATTGTGAATACGGCGACAGGTTGCGGTTTTACTCCGCACTATGAGCCACTTGAAAAAATGTATAAAGAATTAAAAGAGAGTGGATTTGAAATTCTTGATTTTCCATGTAATCAATTTGCAAATCAAGCGCCTGGAAGCGACGAAGAAATTCATAATTTCTGCACCCTGAAATTCGGCGCGGAATTTCCGCAGTTTTCAAAGATTGATGTAAACGGTGAAACTGCTGATCCGCTTTTCGCTTATCTTGCAAGTGAAAAGCCGTTTGCGGGATTTGGTAAAGGATTAAAAAATGTTGCCTTGAAAAAGTTTTCAGACGCGAATAATAAAAAATACGGGGAGAAGGCGTATATTAAATGGAATTTTACAAAATTTCTTGTCAACCGTGAAGGGAAGGTTATCGCACGGTTTGAGCCGACAACGGATATGAAAGATGTTCGGGCGGCAGTTATCAAGAATTTGGAGGAATAAAAGATGAAAGAAAATCGTGATAAAGTCATAATAAGAACCAGTATTATCGGTATTTTGGCAAATGTTTTTCTTGCGGTATTTAAGGCGGTAGTTGGTGTAATGTCAAATTCCATCGCTATTGTAATGGATGCCGTTAATAATATTTCGGACGCCGCAAGTTCTGTTATCACAATTGTGGGGACTAAACTTGCAGGCAAACAGGCAGATAAAAAACACCCCTTTGGCTATGGCAGAATTGAATATTTGAGCGCTATGGTTATCTCACTTTTGGTTTTATACGCCGGTGTTACGGCATTTGTTGAATCTGTCAAAAAAATTATTCACCCCGATACGCCGGACTATTCAGTAATAGCGCTGATTATTGTAGCGGTCGCGGTTATTGTAAAGATTGTTCTCGGACGGTACGTTAAAAGTGTCGGCAAAAAGGTAAATTCGGATTCCTTAATAAATTCGGGAGAGGATGCCACGCTCGATTCGATAATTTCGGTTTCAACGCTTTTTGCCGCTGTGACTTTTATGATTTCAGGTTTATCGCTGGAGGCTTATCTCGGTGCGGTAATCGCTGTAATAATTATTAAATCGGGTTTTGAAATGCTTGGCGACACGCTTTCAAAAATTCTCGGAGAGCGTGCTGATGCAAAGCTTGCCGGAGATATAAAGGAAACAATAACTGCATCTCCTGAAATAAAAGGTGCTTATGACCTTATACTGCATAATTACGGACCTGATTCCTTTAACGGCTCTGTTCATATTGAGGTTCCTGATATTATGTCTGCCGATGAACTGGATCGGCTTATCCGAAAAGTGACTCTTGACGTGTATAATAAGCATAATGTTATACTTACAGGTGTCAGCGTATATTCTTTTAATACGAAGGATACGGAAGCCTCTGCTATTAGAGAGAGAATATCGCAGATTGTATCAAAAAATCCTTATGTTCTTGAAATGCATGGCTTTTATGCGGACAAAAAGTCAAAAACAATCAGATTTGATGTTGTAATAAGTTTTGATGCAAAAGACCGTGCTCTTGTATATCGTGAAATCAAAGAAATGGTGAAGAATGAATATCCCGATTATACGCTACAGATAACATTTGACACCGATTTCAGTGAAGAAAATAAAGAATATAATAAAGCAGAAAGGAAAGAGAAAATATGATTATTAAAGCCATAAAATTTAGAAAAGACGGATCTTACACACAGCCGTTTGTAATGGGCGGTGAAGAAGGAGCAGATAAGTTTGACAAAATATCAGGTACCGCGGCAACCTTCAAAACTATCTGATTGACACAGGTGATGAAGTTATTCTTGTTGATACCGGATTGCCTTTCGGCACACCTGAGGAGAATCCTGATGAAAACAGTCTTATCTTCACAGGTAACGCTATTAGCAGTTATATGGACGCTTTTGCCGCATTGGGATATAAGCCGGAACAGGTTACAAAGATTCTTCTCACGCATAAACACGGTGATCATTCAGGCGAGCTTAAGCCGTTTCCGAACGCTAAGATTTATGTGAATGAGGATGAACTGTCTGCTCTGTATGTGGATATGTTTATGACCCAGCCGAACACGGTGGCGTTGCGTTTGAAGATTTACCTAGTGACTTTAAGTGTATGAGGTGCAAACAGCCAAAAGAAAAATTTAACAGAGCATAGTTAAATATAAAATTTGATATAATAACGGAGGTATTATTATGAGAAAAAGCATTAAAACAACCGAGGCGATTTTTCCGATGCCCGTGTTGCTTGTAGCAACGTATAATGAGGACGGAACAGTAAATGTTATGAATGCGGCATGGGGTACAATGGTAGAAAGAGATATTGTGGCGCTGAATTTGACGGAAACGCATAAAACCGTTAAAAACATCAAGGATAGGAAAGCATTTACTGTAAGCATAGCCGATGCCGCTCATGTTGTCGAAGCGGACTATTTTGGTATTGAATCGGGCAATAAAGCAAAGGACAAATTTTCAAAAACCAAGTTGACCGCTGAACCATCAAAAAATGTCAATGCTCCCATTATAAATGAATTTCCAATTTGTATGGAATGTGAATTTGTCGAGTATCAGAGCGGTGATTACGGATTGGGTGTTATCGGAAAGGTCGTAAATGTTACAGCCGATGAAAACGTTTTAACAGACGGCAACGTTGATATTTCAAAAGTTTGCGCCATAGCATTTGACCCTTATACTCACGGCTATTATAAAGTTACAGAACGTGTCGGCAACGCATTCAGCGACGGTTTGGAATTAAAATAAGATAGAACTGTCTCACTAAGCACAGACAACAGCTTAATAAAAACAGCGAGAATTAAATTAGGGGTACGCAAAAAAAATGCGTACCCCTAATTTATGTTTTTTCATACAGCGGCTTATCTTCTTCTATTTTCATTAAATCCTTTTAGACAAGAAGGTATAGACAATAACTTTTTTATTGACTTTGTGCTTTTAAGATGGTAAAATTATCGCAAAAGCAAAAAAGGTGTGTGATTTTATGTATAGCAAGGAAGAAGTTTTGGATTATGTGACATCAGAAGATGTTAAATTTATTAAACTTGCGTTTTGCGATGTTTTCGGCGTGCAGAAAAATATTTCTATTCTGTCATCCGAGCTTGAAAGGGCGTTTGAGTGCGGAATTTCCTTTGATGCCTCAGCAATTTGCGGGTTTGGCGATGAGGCAAATTCCGATTTATTCCTTTTTCCTGACCCCTCAACCATTGAGGTTTTGCCGTGGAGACCGACTCAAGGCAAGGTTGTAAGAATGATATGCGACATAAAAAAATCTGACGGAACACCTTTTGATGCGGACACGAGGCATATTTTAAAAAATGCCGTAAGTTTTGCAAAGGAAAACGGCATAAAGCTCAAAATGGGTTCTGAATTTGAGTTTTATCTTTTCAAAACCGATGACGAGGGGAATCCGACCAGTGAGCCTTTTGACAATGCAGGGTACTTTGATATTGCACCCTTTGACCGCGGCGAAAATGTGCGCCGTGAAATTTGCCTTACCCTTGAGAATATGGATATTTATCCCGAAAGCTCACATCACGAGGAGGGACCGGGGCAAAACGAGATAGATTTTAAACATTCAGACCCGTTATCAAGTGCTGATAATGCTGTAACTTTTAAGTCAGTCACGCAGACAATAGCAGCCCAGAACGGACTTCATGCAAGCTTTATGCCAAAGCCTGTAAAAAATGCAAGCGGAAACGGAATGCACATAAATATTTCGCTTGCTGACAAATCAAAAACCGACAGCTTTATGGCAGGTATTTTAGAAAACATATGCGGAATTACCGCGTTTTTAAATCCAACAAAAGAGTCGTATGAAAGATTAGGAAGTAAAAAAGCGCCGTTCTATATCACGTGGGCTGAGGGCAACCGCTCACAGCTTATTCGCATTCCTGTGGAAAACGGAGAGAGGAGTCGTTTTGAACTTCGTTCACCCGACCCTATGGCAAATCCGTATCTTGCCTATGCGCTTTTAATTTACGCGGGAACAGAAGGTGTTATAAGTGGAAAAGCACTTGATGTGCCTTGCAATATCAATCTGTATAATGCAAAGAAAGAAATAACGGATAATCTGCATAGTCTGCCCAAAACATTGGACGAGGCAATTTTGTTTGCAAAGGACAGCGTTATAGTTAAAAAATACATACCAAGCGGTATTTTGGAGGCTTTTGAAAAATTAAACAATAAATCGGAGTGAGAGTTATGCTTTTTGACAGGGAAGAATTAAGCATGCTCATTGTTTCGGTGTCGGACAAAATCTATGAAATATTAAATAATTTGCTAAAAGACCGATTTCATACCGATATATATCGTGCATCAAGTGTCGGAGAAGCAAAGCGGATGGTGCTTTTGCAGAGTTTTGACATTGTGGTAATAAATGCACCGCTAAAAGATGAACCAGGCATAGATTTTGCTATAAATACCGCTGCTGAAAACTCTGCAGGTGTGCTTATTCTTATAAATAATGAATACTATGAACAGGTTTTGGACAAGGTTATGGAATACGGCGTTTTGACGGTGTCAAAGCCGCTTTCCCGGCAAAACTTATATGAGTCCGTTAATTTGCTTGTTGCGACAAATTATCGGCTTAAAAAGGTTGAGAAAAAGAATGAAAAACTGACGGCGAAGATGGCGGAGTTGAGAATTGTGAACCGAGCAAAGTGGGTTTTGATAGAGAACTTGGGGCTTTCAGAGGAAGAAGCTCACAGGGTTATCGAAAAACAGGCAATGGACGAGAGGCAGTCGAAGCGTGAGGTTGCAGAAACTATAATCCGTACATATGGAACAGAAAAATGAAAATTTTTGTGCCATTTCGACAGAAAAATGAAAAAAATGCGTTTCAATTTGTCATTTTTAACATATTGACATTTTGATAATGCGGTGGTATCATATGCGTGTAAGGCAATGAGGCCTCGAATGAAAATTCGGTCTCGTTGTCTTTTTTTGTTTTATTTCAAAAAAAGGAGTGGAATTTATGAACAAGGTAACTGAAATGTTTGGAAGTAAGGTATTTAACAGCGCCACCATGAAGGAGCGTCTGCCGAAAGAGGCGTACAAAGCTGTGCAGAATGCTATAAAAAACGGCAAGAGGCTTGATTCAAGTGTTGCTGATGTTGTAGCAAATTCAATGAAGGACTGGGCAATAGAAAATGGCGCAACACATTTTACACATTGGTTTCAGCCGATGACGGGCGTTACGGCGGAAAAACACGATAGCTTTATTTCTCCCACCGATGACGGACATATCATAATGGAATTTAAGGGGAAAGAACTTGTTCAGGGCGAGCCTGATGCATCAAGTTTTCCGTCAGGCGGACTTAGGGCAACCTTTGAGGCAAGAGGTTATACCGCTTGGGATCCGACGTCATTTGCATTCATAAAGGGAAATACACTCTGTATTCCTACCGCATTCTGCTCTTACGGCGGAGAGGCGCTTGACAAAAAGACTCCTCTTTTAAGGTCAATGGAGGCAATAAACAAACAAGCTTTAAGGGTTTTGAATTTATTTGGAAATGGAGCAACATCTGTTAAAACTACAGTAGGACCTGAGCAGGAATATTTCCTTATAGATAAGGATATGTACGATAAACGCCCCGACCTTTTATATACGGGAAGAACACTGTTCGGAGCAAAATCACCCAAGGGGCAGGAGCTTGACGACCATTATTTCGGAACAATTAAGTCAAGAGTTGCAAAATTTATGGAAGAGTTAAACGAGGAACTTTGGAAACTCGGCATACTTGCCAAAACAGAGCATAATGAGGTTGCACCTGCACAGCACGAGCTTGCACCGATATTTACTACAACGAATATCGCAACAGACCATAACCAGATTACGATGGAGCTTATGCAAAGGATTGCAAAAAAGCACGGTATGGTATGCTTACTTCACGAAAAGCCGTTTGCAGGGGTTAACGGAAGCGGAAAGCATAATAACTGGTCGATTTCAACGGCGGAGGGCGTAAACCTTTTGGAGCCCGGCGAAACACCGCACGAAAATGCACAGTTCTTGCTGTTCCTGTGTGCGGTAATAAAAGCGGTTGACGATTATCAGGATTTACTTAGAATTTCGGTTGCATCAGCAGGAAATGATCACAGGCTTGGAGCAAACGAGGCACCGCCTGCGGTAGTTTCCATATTCTTGGGCGAGGAACTTACCGAGATTTTGGATTCTATAGCATCAGATTCGTCATATGACTCAAAGGAAAGAGTGCAAATGAAAATCGGCGTACACGTTTTGCCGAGATTTCCGAAAGATACAACCGACAGAAACAGGACAAGTCCATTCGCATTTACAGGGAATAAGTTTGAATTCAGAATGCTTGGCTCATCGGCGTCGGTATCGGGTGCAAATATTGTGCTGAATACAGCGGTTGCAGAGAGTTTAAAACAATTTGCTGATGAATTGGAGGGCAAAGAAGACTTTAACGATGCACTTCACGAGCTTATTAAGCGAGTTATAAAGGAGCACAAGCGCATTATCTTTAACGGCAACGGCTATGATGATGCTTGGATAAAGGAAGCGGAGGCAAGAGGACTGTTAAATCTCAAATCCACTCCCGATTGCTTGCCTTATTACATTTCCGAAAAAAATGAGAAATTGTTTAGTGAGCATAGAGTTTTGTCACCGCAAGAGCTTAACGCAAGGTATGAGATAAAGCTTGAAACATACTCAAAAATCCTGAATATTGAGGCACTTACAATGGTGGATATGGTGAATAAGGATATTTTACCTGCGATTTCCGCATTTATAACCAAGCTTTCTAAGGGCGTAAATGAGAAAAAATCGGCTGTTTCAAGTGCTGATTGCAAGTATGAAGAAAAGACAATTTCAAGGCTTTCAACACTTGCGGGAGTCATTTATGACAGATGTGAAATTCTTGACAAGGCTTTAATTGGTGCTATGGACGAAGATGATGCGCAAAAGACAGCAACATATTATAAAGATGTAGTTTTCAAGGCGATGAACGAGCTTAGAATAAGCGTAGATGAGGCAGAGGTCATAACAGACAGAAAATATTGGCCTTATCCCTCATATGGCGAGCTTTTGTTCAGCGTAAGATAATATTATGATGGAAAGTATTCACGAGGAATGCGGCGTAATCGGTATGTTTGAAAAGGAAAATACAGA
>JAIKVQ010000155.1 GCA_024685565.1 Bacillota bacterium | reverse complement strand
TTTTACAAACTATTATGAAGAATTCAACATTCCCAAAAAATAGTTTAAGAAATAACAAGCATACATATATTTTAACTTATTTTAATATTTATGTCAAGAAAATATTAAAAATTTACATAACTGTAATCTTTGTAAAATTTTTAATCTTCTATGATGTTAAATTAAAAGTCCAAAACAGGGATATAATATAATATATAAAATACACAAAAATACATGTAAAAAATTTACTTTTTTAGTGTTTACTGACAAAATGATATGTGCTATAATAATGCTATTACATACAGTACAGGGAGGAAAACAGGTAATGTCGGGGAAAAACAGACAGCAGTGGGCAGGCATTGATGAATTTCAGATGTATCTTTATAACGAGGGGACGAATTTTCAGTCATACCAAATGCTTGGTCCCCATAGGATAGATAATGGCTGGCGTTTTGCCGTATGGGCGCCCAACGCGCAAAGCGTGTGCCTCACGGGTGATTTTGATTGCTGGCAAGGCACAAAACCTCTTGAAAAAATTACAACGACAGGAATATGGTACGGTTTTTTTGAAGACATCAAAGAGGGTATGCTTTACAAATATGCTATAACTGACAAAACAGGCAAAACTGTACTAAAAGCGGACCCTGTTTCGTTTTATAATGAACTTCGCCCTGCAACTGCATCAGTTGTAAAAGACATACCGGGTTTCTTATGGGAAGACGCTAAGTGGCTTAAAAATCGGGAGAACACACCAATTTACAATAAACCGATGAATATTTACGAAGTGCATCTTGCTTCCTGGAAAATGCATGCTGACGGAACTCTTTTTTCCTATCGTGAAATGGCGGACGAGCTTATTCCGTACGTAAAGGAAATGGGATATACACACATTGAGGTTATGCCTCTTACAGAGTATCCTTTCGACGGCTCCTGGGGGTATCAGGTGACGGGCTATTTTTCCGCGACTTCGCGGTTTGGTGATCCTGAGGGACTTATGTATCTCGTAAACGAATGTCATAAAAACGGAATAGGAATAATTATGGACTGGGTTCCCGCACATTTTCCGAGGGATTTGCATGGACTTTATATGTTCGACGGAACAGCAACATATGAGTATGCGGACTCAAGGCTCGGAGAACATAAAGACTGGGGGACTATGGTTTTTGACTACTCAAAAAGCGAGGTAGTATCCTTCCTCTTATCTTCTGCGTATTTTTGGCTTTCAGAATATCATTTTGACGGACTAAGGGTTGATGCTGTATCTTCTATGCTCTACCGTGATTACAGCAGAAAAGACGGGGAATGGATAGCAAATATTTACGGCGGGAATGAAAATCTTGAGGCAATAGATTTCCTGCGCAATTTGAATAAAATTATGTTTGCACATTTTCCGAATATTTTGATGATAGCCGAAGAATCAACCGCCTGGAGCATGGTCACGGGCGATGTGGACAAGGGCGGACTTGGATTTAATTATAAATGGAATATGGGCTGGATGAATGATACCTTAAGATATATGTCTATGGACCCGTATTTCAGAAAACCCAATCACGAACTTTTGACCTTTGTTATGTGCTATGCATATTCCGAGAACTTCATTCTTCCCCTTTCGCATGATGAGGTGGTACACGGCAAAAAATCGCTTATTGATAAAATGTACGGAAGTTATGAGGAGAAATTTGCAAATTATCGTACGCTTTTAGCATATTATATGTCTCTTCCGGGGAAAAAACTTATGTTTATGGGAGGAGAAATAGCGCAGTTTATAGAGTGGCGGTTTTACGAGGGACTTGAATGGCATCTTCTTGATATAGAAATGCACAAAAAACTGCAAAATTATGTAAAACAGCTCAACAGGTTTTATCTTGAAAATGAACCGATGTGGCAGATTGATAACAGTTGGGACGGGTTTAAATGGATAAATGCAGAGGACAGGGATAATTCTGTTTTGTCGTATATCAGAACTTCAAAGGACGGCGAGCAAGTCATAGTATGTGCCAATTTCACGCCTGTCCGCAGGGCAGACTATACATTAGAGGTACCGCTTTTGGGTGAATATGAAACAGTATTAAATTCCGACTGGGAATTTTTCGGCGGCGGTTCGGAAATAGAAAAGTCCCTGTATAAAGCGGAATCTGTTCAAAGAGGCAAAGACTCTAAGTACAGAATAAAAATTGATTTACCCGGCTTAACAGCCATTTATCTTAAGAAAACAAAAAAGGAGAAGTAGGTTAAAATGAATTCAAAGAAATGTGTGGCGATGATTTTAGCGGGCGGTCAGGGCAGCAGACTCGGCGCGCTCACCAAAAATGTCGCAAAACCAGCGGTACCGTTTGGCGGAAAGTACCGAATTATAGATTTTCCTCTGTCAAACTGTGTCCATTCGGGCATTGACACGGTGGGCGTGCTTACACAGTATCAGCCCCTTGACCTCAATACCTATATCGGTAACGGAAATCCATGGGATTTGAACAGAAATCACGGCGGTGTATATGTTCTGCCTCCGTACCAAAGCGCAAAAACAGGAGAATGGTATAAGGGAACAGCAAATGCAATTTATCAGAATCTCGGTTTTTTGGACAGGTTCAATCCAAACACAGTTTTGGTTCTTTCAGGCGACCATATATATAAAATGCATTACGGTAAAATGCTTGAAACACATCTAAACAGTAATGCAGCTGTTACAATCGCAGTTATGCCTGTTCCTTGGGAGGAGGCAAGTCGATTCGGTATTATGAATGTCGATACAGACGGCAATATTGTGGAGTTTGAAGAAAAACCAAAGAATCCGAAAAGCAATCTTGCATCAATGGGCATATATATCTTTAATTATTCGCTTTTGAAGAAATACCTTACGGATGATGAACGCAATCCCGAATCTTCAAACGATTTTGGCAAAAATATAATCCCCGAGATGCTTAAAAACGGGGAAAAGATGGTAAGCTACAGGTTTGAAGGCTACTGGAAGGATGTGGGAACAATCCATAGCCTTTGGGAGGCAAATATGGATTTATTGGATTTTCCTCCGAATTTTGAAATCAGTAATAAAAGCTGGAATATTTACTCCAGAAACACAGCGCTTGCCCCTCAGTATGTAGGAAAAAATGCAAAAATTTCAAATAGCACTGTTTCGCAGGGCTGTACAATTTGCGGAAAGGTAACACATTCGGTGGTTTTCTCCAATGTGGAAATAGGCGAAGGCTCAAAGATAAGCGATTGTGTGATTATGCCTGATGTCAAAATAGGCAAAAACGTAATCGCAAAGAAAACGCTTATCGGTACAGGTGCAGTAATAGAAGACGGTGCGGTTCTGGGAGTGAATGAGGACGCGGAAAGTGAATATATTTCAGGAATGTGCACACATGGTTTGGTTTTAATAGAGGGCGGAGTTACGGTATCGGAAAATGCCGATATTCCAAAAGGCTCTATGGTGGAATTAAAGTAGAGGGGGCGATATAAATGATAGACACAATGGGAGTAATTATAGCAAGTAACTTAAATATACCTCCGCTTACAGATGTACGCAGTGCGTCGGCGCTTCCTATTGCAGGAGGCTATAGGATTATTGACTTTGTCATTTCCGATATGGCAACCGCAGGAATTCAGAATATAGGTGTTGCAACCGAGGCAAATTATTCTTCGCTTATGGATCATATTAAATCGGGTACACCGTGGGATTTACATCGAAAAGATAGGGGCCTTACACTTTTGCCACCAAATTTTGCAAATAAAAATTTCTATGAAATACGCGGTGATTTGGATATTCTTACAGGAATAAGGGAGTTTTTAAAGCGTTCAAGCGAGACATATGTTGTTCTTTCGCTTGGAAATGCTATTTATAACATAGATTTCAGAGAAATAATAAAGGAGCATATAGACAAGCAGGCAGATATAACGATAATATATAAGGATATGAAAAACGTTGACCAGACTGAGCTTTCCAGATTTACGCTTTTGGAGCTTGACGAAGAGCAGGGTATAAAAGATATAGAGGTCTGTCCGTATTATCCAAAATGGACTTGCGCAAGTGCAGATGTTTTCGTTATGGAAAAGGCGCTTTTGGAGAGTATTGTAGATGAATGTTCCTCAAAAGGCAACCACGACTTTGTAAAGGATGCAATAGCAAAAAAGATGTCAGGTCTCAGAGTTTACGGATTTGAGCATAAGGGTTATTTTGACAAGATAGATAGTATGGTTTCATATTTCAACAATAATATGAAATTCTTAGATGCTGATATGCAAAAGGAAATGCTGCATTCCAATCTTCCCATATATACTAAGAACAGGGATTTACCCCCCACCAAATACGGGAAAGAAGCAATTGTGGAGAATTCATATATAGCTGACGGTTGTAATATATACGGAACGGTAATTAACAGTGTTCTATCAGGCGGTGTTACCGTAAAAGAAGGTGCAGTGGTCAAAAATTCTGTTCTTATGCCGGGAGTTACCGTTGAAGAAGATGCACATCTTGAATATGTTGTACTTGATAAGATGGTAAAGATAAGTGCGAATAAGACCCTTATCGGTCAGGACAGCTACCCCCTTCCTGTCGCAAAAGGTACGGTTATTTAATATTTTGGACATGTTTTATAAGAAAACAGTAAAAAAATGCACAAAAAAAACATATTTTTGTTGCATTTTTTTTGCTGTTATGGTATCATATCCCCGTGTATAGAGGTGCGGTATTCATAAGTAGTTGTTTTTTACACGGCAATACATAAAGCAATGAAAGGGAATACTGCCGAAGAAAGTTCCTTTTGCCGAAGGTACTTTCTGGGACGGCACAGAATATGTGCCGTACTGTCACCGTAGGTGGAGAGCTATCGCGGCATAATGTTTTTTTGTTGTGATTTGCTTTTAGCCTGTCACATTTTTTTATTTTTAAGAGGAGGGAGATTATGTTTAATCTCAAAACAAAAAAGAAAAGCGCCCTTTTAATACTTTTTACTGTTTTGTTTATGGCAGTAACGGCAGTAGTTGCTTTTGCAGAGGGAGAGGACGCAGCGCAGGCGGTCAGCAGATTTGACAGCACTTTTTGGTCACTTTTGCCGCCGATTATCGCAATAGCTTTGGCGCTTATCACAAAAGAAGTTTATTCCTCGCTGTTTATTGGTATTTTGGCAGGCGGACTTCTTTATGCAAACTTCAATTTTGAAACGACAATAGTTCATGTTTTTAACGATGGGTTTATCGCAAGTGTTGCAGATGCCTATAATGTAGGAATTCTGATATTCCTTGTGGTTCTGGGAATATTGGTTGCAATGATGAATAAGGCGGGCGGAAGTGCTGCTTTCGGACGTTGGGCATCAAAGAGAATTCATTCAAAAGTGGGCGCACAGCTTGCAACGGTTGCGCTTGGCGTACTTATATTCATTGACGACTATTTCAACTGCTTAACTGTAGGAAGCGTTATGCGTCCTGTTACAGACAAGCAGAAAATATCCCGTGCAAAACTTGCGTATTTGATTGACGCAACTGCAGCTCCCGTTTGTATAATCGCTCCTATTTCATCCTGGGCGGCAGCAGTAAGCGGATTTGCAGAGGGCTCGGGAATGAACGGATTTAAGCTGTTCATAAGTGCAATACCGTACAATTTCTATGCTATTTTGACGATAGTTATGATGATTACAATAACTCTTATGAAATTTGATTACGGCCCGATGAAAAAGCACGAGCAGAATGCTGAAAATGGTGATTTATTCACACGCGGCAAAGAAATGATTGAAGAGATCAAAGAAAGACAGGAGAATAAAAAAGGTAAGGTTATCGACCTGATTCTTCCTGTTATAGTACTTATTATTGCTTGCGTAATCGGAATGATTTATTCCGGCGGATTCTTCACAGAGGGCGAAGAGGGTTACAGAAACTTTATAACAGCATTCTCTAATTCCGATGCGTCGGTAGGCTTGGTTTACGGCTCTTTCATCACTTTGATACTTACGGTTATCTTCTTTATGTGCAGAAGAGTTATGAGCTTTAAGGAATGTATGGAATGTATTCCTGAGGGCTTTAAGGCAATGGTTGCACCGATTTTGATATTGGTATGTGCATGGACGCTCAAGACTATTACAATGAGTCTTGGCGCACAGGAATTTATTGACGGTGTTGTAAGAGGTTCTGCATCATCATTTATGAACCTGCTTCCTGCAATAATCTTCCTGATTGCGGTTGGTATGTCCTTTGCAACGGGAACTTCATGGGGAACGTTCGGAATTTTAATCCCGATTGTTATAGCGGTATTTGGCTTTGACAAGGGCGATATAACAATAGTTGCAATATCTGCTTGTATGGCGGGTGCTGTTTGCGGTGACCATTGTTCACCTATCTCCGATACCACTATTATGTCTTCTGCTGGCGCACAGTCAAATCACATTAACCACGTTTCAACACAGCTTCCTTATGCGCTGACGGTTGCGGCGGTATCCTTTGTAAGCTACATATTTGCAGGCTTTGTTCAGACAATATGGATTGTACTTCCTGTATCAATTCTTCTCATGATTGCTACATTACTGGTTATAAAAGCTATAACAGGTAAAAAGACAGCATAAAGAATGAGATTTTGGGCGGACCTTGGGATTTCCCAAGGTCCGCTGTTTTTTTGTGTGTCTTTCAACCGTCAAAAAAACAGGCAAGCATATTGCTTGACACTGGTATGGGTTTGTGGTAAAATAGATGAGGTGAAATGATAATTTTGGAGGCGGTAAAATGAGGCTTGTAATGTTACAGCTGATATTTTTTCTAAGAATTTTACTTGCTTGCGCATGCGGTGCAGTTATAGGCTATGAGAGGAAAAATAGAGGTAAGGGTGCAGGAATAAGAACGCACACTATTGTTGCGCTTGCGTCGGCATTGATGATGATAGTTTCAAAATACGGATTTGCTGATTTGGAGAACTTCCCGGGACTGCACAGTGCAGATCCTGCGAGAATTGCAGCGCAGGTTGTAAGCGGAGTCGGTTTTTTGGGTGCGGGAATGATTTATTTTAACCGCCATCTGGTAAAGGGATTAACAACCGCAGCAGGAGTATGGGCAACTGCAGGCGTAGGCCTTGCTGTAGGTTCGGGACTTTATCTTGTGGGAATATTTTCGACACTCATCATTGTTTTATGCCAGATATTTTTACATAAAAACTATAAATTTCTGCATATGCCAAGTGAGGAAATTCTGTCAGTGACAATAGACGACAGCCAAGAGGCGATGGACTTTCTTAATAATATGCTTGCAGAATATAATATAGCCGTGGGCGGCATGAAGTGCAGAAAAAAGGAAGCGGGACTCATCGAGGTTGAGATGGACATATCGATTGATGCCGATATAGATTACAACAACCTTCTTGATGCGTTTAGAGGAACAGAGTGCGTTCATTACTTTTCAATATAAAATTCCGCCCGAGGACGGCGGTTTTTTTAATAGGACGGGGTAATATGGAAACATTACTTGAAAAGCTGAAAAGAATAAATAAAATTCCTATGCATATGCCGGGGCATAAGCGAAACGGGAAGAAATTCCCTTATCTTAAGGATTTTGCGGATATTGACATAACTGAAATCGACGGGTTTGATAATCTGCATAATGCCTCAGGTATACTCAAAAATTCAATGGGAAATGCGGCAAAGTATCGGGGAGCAGATGCCGCATTCTACCTTGTAAACGGTACGACTTGCGGAATACTTGCGGCTGTTTGTGCTGTTTTAAAAGAGAATGATAAAGTAATAGTGGCTCGCAACTGCCATAAATCGGTTTATAACGGGATTGAGCTTGCAGGTGCAGAACCAGTTTTTGTATATCCCGAAATAAGCGATAGGTACGGGATTTCACGCTCGGTAAATCCTTGCGATGTTGCCTCAAAAATTGAAGAAAATCCTGACGCAAAGCTTGTTATAGTTACAAGCCCCACATATGAGGGAGTCATAAGCGATATTGAGGGGATATGCAGGGAGGCGCATAAAAGGAATATCCCTGTTTTGGTAGATGCAGCACACGGAGCGCATTTGGGATTTTGCGGATTTTGCGAAAGTGCGGTGAGCCTTGGCGCAGACATATGCGTAGAAAGTCTGCACAAAACACTCCCAAGTCTTACGCAGACAGCGGTTTGCTATGTTTCGGGAAATCTTGTCAAAAAAGATAAGGTTTCGGAAAAACTTTCTGTTTTTGAAACCAGCAGCCCGTCATATATATTGCTTTCTTCAATAGACGGCTGTATAAAGACGGTAAATGAAAACGATGATATTTTTAAGAATTGGAACAAAAGTCTTGACTTTTTTTATGACAAGGTAAAGCCGCTTAAAAATATTGAAGTGTTGAAAGGAGAAAGTGGTTTTTTCGGTTTTGACAGGAGTAAAATTGTAATTTTTCCGAAAAATCAAAGCGGAGCCGAGCTTGCAAAAATGCTGAGGAGTGAAAATATCGAGCCTGAAATGACTGCTTCCGGTTATGTTATCTGTATGACAGGCGCGGGGGATACAAAGAAGAGCCTTACAAGGCTTGCAAATGCGCTTTGCAAGGCGGATAAAATAGAAAAAGTCAGTATAAAACCGCGCAATTTTGCGTGGTGTGGGAAAAACGGTGCAACATCTTTCAGGAAAGCATTAAAAAGTGACAATATTTTTTGCAAAACGGAGGAGGCAGAGGGCAGAATTTCTGCGGGATATGTATGGGCGTATCCGCCGGGAGTGCCTGTGATTGTACCCGGCGAAATGATTTCACGTAAAGTCCTTGAAAAATTACACGAGTATAAAGAAAACGGGATAGAGCTTGGCGGAAATATAAAGGATAATGAAATACTTGTCATTAAATAGCAAAATTGCTTGACAAGAAGATGAAAAAACTATATAATATCGGTAGCCTAAATTGCTTTTAAGGAGATAATAAAATGAACAGAATTAAAACACTTATAACAAGGAATTTGACAAACTGTGAGGGCGGATGCGGCGAGTGTCAGACATCATGCCAGTCAGCCTGCAAGACATCGTGCGGGGTTGCAAATCAGCCTTGTGAAAACAGTTCAAGGATTGTAACGCTTACAACAAGAAATTTGACAAACTGTGAGGGTGGCTGCGGCGAGTGCCAGACATCATGCCAGTCAGCTTGCAAGACATCATGCGGAGTTGCAAATCAGCCCTGCGAAAGATAATAGAGAATGCGTAAAATATCGGCTGAAATTCAGCCGTTATTTTTTAGAAAGGGATTTTAGATGATACATCAGTATAAGCAAAACGGATACAACATTGTAATAGATGCATTCAGCGGTTCGGTACATTCGGTAGACGACGTTGCATATGACATTATCGGAATGTACGAAACAAATGAAAAAGATGAAATATTAAAGGAAATCACTAAAAAATACGGAATAACTGAAAATGATGTCCTTTTGTGCCTTTCTGACATAGAGAAACTAAAGGAACAAAAACAGCTTTTCTGTGAGGACATTTACGCTGATAAAGCAGATGTTTTAAAGGGGAAAAACAATGTTATAAAGGCACTTTGTCTGCACGTCGCACATACCTGTAATCTAAACTGCAGTTATTGTTTTGCAGGTCAGGGGAAATATAAGGGCGACCGTGCGATTATGAGCCTTGAGACGGGCAAGCGCGCCATAGATTTTCTTATAGAAAATTCGGGAGACCGAAAGAATTTAGAGGTTGACTTTTTCGGCGGAGAACCGCTTATGAATTTTGAGGTCGTAAAGGAAATAGTGAAATACGCAAGAAGTAAGGAAAAGGAAAACGGAAAGAATTTCCGTTTTACGCTTACTACAAACGGTATTTTGCTTGATGATGAGGTAACCGACTTTTGCAACAGGGAGATGAACAATGTTGTTTTGAGCCTTGACGGAAGACGAGAGGTACACGATCGTTTTAGAAAGGATTATTTAGGCCGCGGAAGCTATGATGTGATTGTGCCGAAATTTTTGGATTTTGTGAAAAAGCGCGGTGATAAGAGCTACTACATACGCGGAACATATACACATAAAAACACCGATTTTACAAATGATATTCTGCATATGGCGGATTTGGGATTTAAAGAACTTAGTATGGAGCCTGTCGTTTGTGCGCCCGATGATGAATGTGCCCTGACAAAAGAGGATTTGCCGACTCTTTTCCGTCAGTATGAAATTCTTGCAGATGAGATGATAAAACGCAACCGTGAGGGCAGGGGATTTACATTCTACCACTATATGATAGACCTGGAAAACGGTCCTTGTATATATAAACGCATTTCCGGTTGCGGCTCCGGGACAGAATATATGGCAGTCACACCATGGGGCGAACTTTACCCATGTCATCAGTTTGTTGGTGATGAAAGCTACAGTATGGGCGACATCTGGGACGGTGTCACAAACACAAGCCTACGCGAAAAATTCAGGAAATGTAATGCATATTCAAGAGAAGAATGTAAAAATTGCTGGGCAAAGCTTTATTGTTCGGGAGGCTGCGCTGCAAACGCATATCACGCGGCAGGCGATATAGGAAAGATTTACGAATACGGCTGTGAGCTGTTTAAAAAGCGTATGGAATGTGCCATAATGATACAGGTAGATAAGGCAGTAAAAGGACTCTGATATGATAAAATTATTTTATGAGGACAGCTATATAAGTGAATTTTCGGCAAGGGTAGAAAGGTGTACTAAAGCAGATGACGGATACCTTGTTACGCTTAGCCAAACGGCATTTTTTCCAACGGCAGGCGGTCAGGAATGCGACAGCGGAACGATTGACAATGAAGAGGTTTTGTCGGTCATTTGCGAGAATGATGAAATATATCACCTTGTAAAAAATCCCATTGAAGAAGGCAAAACTGTAACAGGCAAGCTTCATTTTGAGGAAAGATTTCGGAAGATGCAGCATCACAGTGCCGAACATATAGTGTCGGGACTTGCCTTTTCGCGGTTCAGTCTTGTAAACACAGGATTTCACTTGGGAAAAGATGATGTAACAATAGACTACGGAGCGGAAATTACCGAAGAGCAGCTTTGCGAGCTTGAAAACCTTGCAAATGAGGTTGTTTATAAAAATCTTGAAATATCGGCAAGCTATCCAAAAGCGGACGAACTTGAAAATATAAATTACCGAAGTAAAAAAGAGATTTTGGGAAGAATAAGGATTGTGACAATCCCCGGCGTTGATGTTTGTGCTTGCTGTGCGCCGCACGTAAAACATACAGGAGAAATAGGCATTATCAAATTTACCGATATGATGCGTCACAGGGGCGGAGTCAGAATAAGAATGATTTGCGGAAAGGATGCGCTTTTGGATTACTGCCAAAAGCAAAAAAGTGTAGCCCAAATTTCGAGAATGCTTTCTGCACCTCAGAATGAGGTCTTTGGAGCAGTTTTAAAGCTTTCGGAACAGATTTCAGACCAAAAAAGAAAAAACGCACAGCTTTTGAACGAGCTTGCGCTTTACGAGATTAAAAGCATACCCAAAACCGAGGAGAATTTTATTGTTTTTTCTGCTGTATGCGATAGAAATGTCCAAAGAATGATAGTAAATGAGGCAAAAAAACGCGTAGGGGGAGTATTTGCACTACTCTCAGGCGATGATGAAAACGGATATTCCTATATAATAACCGCAAATAACGGTGTTTCGGAGAGCGTCAATAAGTTAAATGCCGCACTTTCGGGAAAAGGCGGCGGCAGAGGCGATACCGCAGAAGGTCATTTTTATACTGCACGCAAAAAAATTGAAGAAGAATTTAAAATCCTATAATTTTTTGTATATTTCTTCAAGTCTCATATCATGGGGCAGAGGGGCGGTTATTGTGATTGGTTTTTTAGTTAGCGGATGAGCAAAACTGACGCTTTTACAATGCAGGCGTATCCTTTCTCCCAAAACCTCTTCTCCATATAGAAAATCCCCATAAATCGGTGTTCCGATATGTGACAGGTGCAGACGTATCTGATGCGTTCTGCCTGTTTTTGGGCATAATTTTAAAAGACTAAGGTTTCCGAGAGTTTTAATGACTTCATAATCAGTAACTGCATTTTTTCCGTCGGGGGAAATAACCCTTTTTATAATTCCTTGCTTTTCACGCTTTATCGGAGCGGAAATTGTACCGCGCATATCTTTTGGAGTGCCAACACATACGGCCATATATTCCTTTTTAAATTCACCATTTTTTATTGCCCGTGAAATTCGCTCGGCGCACCAGGCATTCTTTGCCACAATTAAAACACCTGAGGTGTCACGGTCAAGCCGTGACGGTGCACGAAAAGTAAAGGGAGTGCCCTTGAAATAGTATAAAACAGCGTTTGCGACTGTGTCCTTTGTATGGTAAATGCTGGGATGTGTTGGCGTTTTCGGAGGTTTGTTTACTGCAAGCAAGTCCTCGTCATCATATAAAATGTCGAGTGGTATATTTTGAGGGGTTATATTTTCCGATGCCTTATCAAAAAGGGTAATTTTTAAAATATCGCCCAAAGCAACTTTTTTGTTCACAAACTCTTTTTTTCCGCAAAGCATTATACCGTCACCCTCTTTGAGTGCAGTAATTAAAGATGATGAAAATTCAAAATGGTTTTTCAGTATGTATTTTATGTCACGTCCTGCAAGATTTTCGGGGACGGTCAGTATAAATTCACGCATAAATCCACCTCAGATACTTTTATTATATTACTTTTTTCGTTTTTTTTCAATAATTGTACAAAAAAAGCGCCATTGCTCTGGAAATTACTTGCATTTTGTGCCTTGACCTTGCCGTAAAACTGTGATAAAATACGTCTGTCTATAATTTTTAGAGGAGAGAGATTAAAATGACAACAAAAATGACAACAAAAATGACAACAAAAGAGCTTACACTTGCATCAATACTTACAGCGATAGTTTTTGTTCTGCAATATTTCGGCTGTGTGATTAAGTTCGGAACATTTTCAATATCGACAGTACTTATTCCGATAGTTATCGGAGCGGCAACCTGCGGTTCATGGGTGGCGGCATGGCTTGGATTTGTTTTCGGAGTCGCTGTGCTTGCAAGCGGAGATGCGGCAATATTCTTAGCTGTCAACGTTCCTGGTACAATCATAACGGTACTTCTAAAAGGTATTGGCTGTGGTTTGGCAGCAGGAATTGTGTATAATGCTGTAAGAAAAGTTTCAAATGAATACTTAGCGGTTATAGCTGCTGCTGTTGTCTGCCCTGTTGTAAATACGGGGATTTTCCTGATTGGATGTTTGGTGTTTTTTATGGATACAGTGTCACAAATCGCACAGTCGGCGGGCTGGGAAGGCAGCATTGGACAATTTATAATAATTGCCTTTGTCGGCGTAAACTTTTTGGTTGAGATGGGTATAAATATCTTTTTCACTCCTATTATCGTAAGACTTCTAAAGATAAAAAAATAGTAGGGGAACGCTATGTGGTGTGCAGATGAATGGAAAGACTACACTTTAATAGACGCAGCAGGCGGAGAAAAGCTTGAATATTGGAGAAATGTTTTATTGCGCCGTCCCGAGCCGCAGGCAATCTGGTCTGAGAAATCAAATGAGAGGCTTTGGAATAAGACAGATGCCACATATAGAAGGAGCAGTACGGGAGGCGGGCATTGGGAGATTTTCAACAAGAAAATGCCCGAGCGCTGGCAGGTAAGCTATAAAAATCTGACCTTTAACATAAAGCCTATGGGCTTTAAACATACGGGACTTTTTCCTGAACAGGCGGTGAACTGGGACTGGTTTTCGGAGTTAATAAAAAAAGCGGAAAAGCCCGTCAATGTGCTGAATTTATTTGCCTATACAGGAGGCGCCACCGTTGCGGCTTTAGCCGCAGGCGCACAGGTCTGCCATGTTGACGCGTCCCGCGGAATGGTTTCTTGGGCAAAGGAGAATGTTGAAAGCTCAGGACTTTCGGGAAAGCCGGTAAGATATATAGTTGACGATGTTAAAAAGTTTGTTGCGCGCGAAGTGAGGCGCGGGAAAAAATATGATGCGGTAATTATGGACCCTCCGTCTTACGGAAGAGGTCCGTCGGGCGAGCTTTGGAAGATAGAGGACGAGCTTTATCCGCTTGTTGAGGATTGTATGAAAATACTTTCGGATAACCCGTTGTTTTTTCTTATAAACTCGTATACAACAGGATTTTCAAAGACTGTTTTGGAAAATACGCTGGAGCTTACCTTAAAGAAAAAATTTGGCGGAGCTTTAAGCTGTGATGAAATCGGACTTATTATGCAGGATAAAAATATGGTTTTGCCATGCGGAATAAGCTGTCGCTGGAACGGAAACGGATTATTATGATTGATGCAAAGAATATAAGTTTTAGTTATGATGAAGATGAGCCGAGACGTTATACTATAGAGGATTTGAGTCTGCACGTTGAAAAGGGAAGCTTTGTGGCTGTTTTAGGGCATAACGGCTCTGGAAAATCCACACTTGCAAAAACCTTTAACGGTATTTTGCTGCCTCAGGGCGGGGCAGTCTATGTTATGGGCATGGACACAAAGGACGAAGAAAAGATTTTTGATATAAGAAGTACCGCCGGCATGGTTTTTCAAAATCCTGACAATCAGATGGTTGCGGCAATAGTAGAGGACGAGGTGGCTTTTGCTCCCGAAAACCTTGGCGTTGCGCCGGACGAGATAAGAAAGCGCGTTGATGAATGTCTTTCTGTTGTCAACATGTCGGAATTTGCAAAAAGCTCGCCTTCAAGACTTTCGGGAGGTCAAAAACAGCGTGTAGCAATAGCCGCAGTCCTTGCCATGGAGCCTGAGTGCATTATTTTAGACGAGCCTACGGCGATGCTTGACCCAAAGGGCAGACGCGAGGTTATAAAAACAATAAAAAAACTCAATAAAACGCGCAATATGACGGTTGTTTTGATAACACATTTTATGGAAGAGGCAGCGCTTGCCGATAGAGTTGTAGTTATTGACCACGGAAAAATCGTTATGGATGATGTGCCAAAGAAAATCTTTTCAGAGGTAGAAAAAATAAAGAGATTCGGTCTTGACGTACCGCAGGTAACTGAGCTTATTTTTGAACTTAGAAAGCAGGGAATTGATCTGCCTGGCGATGTGATAACGGTTGAAGAGTGCGAAGAGGCAATTATTGAAAAAATAAAAGGTGACAAAAATGATTAAAGTATCGGGGCTTACGTATATTTACCAACAGGGTATGCCCTTTGAAAAAAAAGCGTTAGATAATGTCAGTTTTGAAATACCGACAGGTGATTTTTTGGCTGTAATAGGTCATACAGGCTCAGGGAAATCCACCTTGGTACAGCATTTTAATGCTCTTTTAAAGCCGACGTCAGGGAAAATAGAAATAGACGGTGTTGACATAACCGACCCAAAAACAAATCTTATGCAGATAAGAAAAAATGTGGGTCTTGTTTTCCAGTATCCCGAACATCAGCTTTTTGAAGAGACGGTATATAAGGATATAGCGTTCGGTCCTAAAAATATGGGGTTCTCAGAGGCAGAAATAAGGGATAGAGTTTTAAGAGCCGCACAAATGGTGGGAATTTCGGAGGAGTTGCTTGAAAAATCTCCGTTTGAGCTTTCGGGTGGTCAGAAAAGGCGCGCCGCTATTGCGGGAGTGCTTTCAATGAGACCAAAGGTGCTTATTCTGGACGAGCCTACGGCAGGACTTGACCCGAAGGGACGCGACGATATTTTGGGAAGGCTCTCTATTCTTCACAAGGAAAACCCGCAGATGACAATTATGTTTGTATCACATTCTATGGAGGACGTGGCAAGACTCTCAAAGCATGTGCTTGTTATGGATCACGGTCATATTGCGATGTACGGAGAGGTGGCAGAAATTTTTGCAAAAAGCGATGAGCTTAGAAAAATAGGTCTTGATGTGCCGCAGATTACTGAGCTTACACATAGGCTTATAAACCGAGGTATAGACATACGTCCCGATATTTATACGTTAGGGTTTGCTTCCGAATTATATGCAAGGCTTATAAAGGAGGCGGAAAATGTTTAAGGATATAACAATCGGTCAGTATGTTGACGGAAATTCCGCAATTCATAAAATGGACCCGCGTGTGAAAATACTTTTGTCCATAGTGTATATCATAATCCTTTTCGTAATAAATTCGCTTAAGGCTTATGTGGTTTTTGGAGCTTTCACGCTGGCACTTATTTTTCTTTCAAAAGTTCCGCCAAGATACATTATAAAAGGTCTTAAACCAATGCTGTATATCTTGATTTTTACAGCGGTTATAAATCTTTTTATGACGGGCGGCAATACAGTTTTATGGAGGTCTGCGCTGTGGAGTTCGCTTAAAATAACAAAAGAGGGTACGTTAGCGGCTGTGCAGATGATTTTAAGGCTGGTATTCTTGGTTACGGGAACATCGCTTTTAACACTTACCACAACGCCGATTATGCTGACCGACGGAATAGAAAAACTTTTAAAACCTTTTGAAATTATAAAGGTGCCATCGCACGAAATTGCGATGATGATGACGATTGCAATAAGATTTATACCTACGCTTTCGGAGGAAACTGAAAAGATTATGAAAGCTCAGATGGCAAGGGGCGCAGATTTTGAAAGCGGAAATATTTTCAAGCGTACAAAGGCTATGGTGCCGATACTTGTACCGCTGTTTATAAGCGCGTTTAAGCGTGCGGATGATTTGGCGATTGCGATGGATTCACGATGCTATAACAGTGCAAATAAGCGTACTCGTATGAAACAAATGAAGATGACGTGGCTTGACGCTGTAGCTGCGGCGGTTATGGTTGTGTTTTGTGTAGCAGTAGTAGCTATTCAAAGAGTTTAAGAGGCTGGAGAAAATGCGTAATATAAAGCTCATTATACAATATGACGGCACTATGTATCATGGCTGGCAGGTGCAAAAGAATGCGCCTACCGTACAGGAAACGCTAAGCCTTGCCGTAAGCAGAATAACGGGTACAAAACCGCAGATAACGGGCTCAAGCAGAACTGATGCAGGAGTTCACGCAAAAAAGTTTGTTTGTAACTTCAAAACGGAATCCGGGATCCCTTGCGAACGCCTTCCGTTGGCGCTGAACACATATCTTCCAAAAGATATAGTCTGTCTTGGCGCAGAGGATTGTGATGAAAACTTTAATGCACGGTTTTCTGCAAAGAAAAAGTGCTATACCTACTACATTTTTAATTCCCCAATGCCTGATGCATTTTTATGCGACTATTCATGGCATTTTCCCTATAAAATCGATATAGAAAAAATGAAAAAGGCAGCCAAAGCATTTATAGGCAGGCACGATTTTGCCGGCTTTGCCGCAAGCGGTTTTTCAGCAGCAACAACTGTACGCGAAATCTATTCATTAAATGTTGAAAAAAGCGGAGATTTAATTAAAATTACCGTAACGGGAAATGGTTTTTTATATAATATGGTGCGTATTATCGCAGGAACGCTTGCCTTTTCGGGCTGCGGGAAGATTAATCCTGACAGTATCCCAGAAATAATAGAATCGCGTGACCGCAAGAGAGCAGGCATAACTGCTCCGCCGCAGGGATTATTTTTGACGGAGGTGTATTACGATGAATAAGAAAAGCGGATTTTTGAAGATTATTTTGGTTATATTCTGTCTTTTTTTCGTGTCCGTATTTGCACTTATCGAATCTGGTGAGCCGCCTGCTTTTATAACCGCATATAAGAACAATTTTAAGAGAAATATAAGCGGAATATGCGGATTTTTGAATATCAAGCTGCCGATAGAAACACAGCTTTATTTGGACGATATGTCCGAGCCGGAGCCAAAGCCTCAGATGACGCCCGCATATTTAGAAGATGCAGAAAATGAGAAAAATGCCGATTATGAAGAAGAGACCATTTCTGCAAAGGAGGGCGATGATGAGCTGACCGTAAGGGAGGAAACAAATGCTGCAAAGAATTTGCCTACAGCATTTCCTGCGGCGGCAAATACAAGATTTGAAATCTATCAAGACGGCATTATATGCGCTAATGAAACCGTTTATGCACGTTTTTCAAATGAAGCCAAGCTTTTGTGGAGTGAAAAAATACAAATGCAGGAGCCCGTTCTTAAAACAAAGGGCGATTATGTGCTTATAAGTGAAACAGGGGGAAAGAAAATAAGTCTGTATAAAGGCAAAAAGCTTATGTTTACCGCTGAAACGGAGGGAAATATTCTGACAGCGGATTTATCGGAAAAGGGCGACGTTATTGCGGTAACTCAAAAGGAATATTATAAAGGACAGGTTGCGGTTTTCAACAAAAGCGGGAAGAAGATATTTGTCTGGGATTCAGGGTCTTACGGTATTCTTGATGCCGCCATATCAAAAAAGAGAAGAGTTGCAATTTCACTTTTAAGTGTAGATGAGGGTGCAAGCAGTATAATACAGATTTTTGATGTAAAAGGGAATAATATTTGCAAAACAGATGCATTTTCGGATACTGTTTTCTTTGAAACTGACTTTAGCGGCGAAACTTTGTCACTTCTTTCTGAAAACAAGTGTATTAGTATGAACATTAGGGGCAAAATCAAGTGGGAATATGATTTTGGCGGAAGAATAAAAATGTGTAGCCGTGCTGAAAACGGCAACAGGGCCATTCTTTTTGATGATGACGGAATAGGCGAAATTGTTGTGTTAAAAGCAAACGGAAAGGCATATCCGCCGATAAAAACGGAAAATATGCCTGATACGATTAACATTAAATCAAGATATGTGGCATATAATAACGGCAGAAATGCAGTTTTAACCAATTATAGCGCCACAAGAGTGTTTACTGCTGAATGCAGCGGGGATATCAGACAAATTTATATAACGGGTTCGGACAAGGTTTTTTGTGTATATGGCGCGAGCGTGCAGGAGAAGACGCTTAAAAAGTTGCCAAAGGTAACACCTAAGGAGTCCGAATAAAAGAGAGGACAGATTTTATGAATTATATCTGGGACGGCATACTTATTCTTGCCATTGTCTTATGCATAGGTTTTTCTATGAAAAAGGGTTTCATAAGTGCTTCAAAGAGCATACTTGCACTTATTCTGACCGCAGTTTTGTTTTCATCAATGCAGCCTCAAGTACTTGGATTTTTGCAAAGCACAGCAGTAAGCGGCGGCATAAGAAATATGGTATCTAAAAATATAACATCTGCATATCAAAAGGAGCAGCTTCCTGAAGATGTTGACACAACCGATACGCAAAATACTGAAAAGATATGCGCATCTTTGGGATTTCCGAGTTTTATGGAAAACAGTATAAGAAAAACCGTAAGCGGTATGACAGAAATTAAAAATAATGTTATGGAGGTCATAACAGATGCTGTAACGCTTATGATTTTAAAGGTTATCGCTATGCTTTTGGTATTTTTGCTTGTCAGAATTTTTGTATTCCTGATTTTAAAATTACTGGAAAGCCTGTTTGAACTTCCGGGACTCAAAACGATAAACAGAAGCCTAGGCGCGGTATTAGGCGTAATAAATGCACTTCTGATTGTCTACATAGTATGTGCAGCGGTAAGTCTTTTTGCGCCCGCCGAAAAGCTCACGCTAATCGAGGAAACCGTAAAAAGTACATATCTGCTCAAGTATTTTTACGAAAACAATCTTTTAATGTCACTGTTTGTTTAGAGGTGATAGGTATGGAAAATAGAGAGCTTAAAGAAAAAACAAAAGAAGAGTTAAAACAGATTGCGCAAGGTTTTGGAATAGAAAAAATATCGGCTTTAAAAAAAGACGAGCTTATTTCTGCAATTTTGAAAAAGCAAGAGGAAACAGAGGAAAAAGCCAAACCGCAAAAAAGACAAAGACCGCAGGAGGTTATAGAAGTCTGCGGAGTTTTGGACGTTATGGCGGACGGGTTCGGCTTTTTGCGAATTGACGGATACAAACCGAGCGAGGGTGATATTTACGTATCGCCTACACAGATAAGACGGTTTAATTTAAAAACGGGCGATGAAATAACGGGAGATGCCCGCCCGTCGCAGGAGGAGGATAAGTATTCGCCTCTGCTGTTTGTAAAAAAAATAAATGGCGACAGCCTCGAGGTTGCGCTTAAAAGAAAAAGCTTTGAAAAGCTGACGCCCATATATCCAAAGGAAAAACTCATTTTGGATACAGGTGAGAAGGAAAGGTATGCATCAAGACTTTTGGACGTCATAGCGCCTATCGGAAAAGGGCAGCGCGGAATGATTGTTGCACCGCCTAAGGCGGGAAAAACGACGCTTATAAAGCAGATTGCCCAGTCTGTATCAAAAAATTATCCATCGGCAAAGCTGATAGTTCTTTTAATTGACGAACGTCCCGAAGAGGTAACCGATATGCGGCGTTCTATCTGCGGTGAGGTTGTTGCATCAACCTTTGACCAGACCCCCGCAAATCACACAAAGTGTGCGGAAATGGTGCTTGAACGCGCTATGCGCCTTGTAGAGCAAAAGAATGACGTTGTGATACTTTTGGATTCCATAACGAGACTTGCAAGAGCATATAACCTGACGGTAACCCCGACAGGGAGAACGCTTTCGGGCGGACTTGACCCTGATGCGCTCATAAAACCTAAAAAATTCTTTGGTGCAGCGCGTAACATTGAGGAGGGCGGAAGTCTGACCATACTTGCAACTGCTCTTGTGGAAACAGGTTCAAGAATGGACGAGGTTATTTTCGAGGAGTTTAAGGGTACGGGAAATATGGAACTAAAACTCGACAGGGGACTTCAGGAACGCAGAATATTCCCTGCCATTGACATATTAAAGTCAGGTACCAGAAGAGAAGAAGAGTTGCTTTCCGAAAGAGAAACGGAGGCGGTATGGGCGATCAGGCGCAGTTTGAGTGCGCAGAACACTTATGACACAATGGCAAGAATTTTGCAGTTTTTAAAAAATACCGATACGCACAGGGAATTTGTCGATTTAATATTAAAATACTACAAAAAGCAGCTTTAAGTCATAAAACTTGGACGTGCCGAATAGAATATATAAAAAAGCCTTTGATAAAAGCCCCGCCTGCGGGCGTGGGTATAAGGTAGCAGTTTTGTTATTTCGGAAATTATCTCATTTTGAGGTAATTTCCTGCATAATAAAAAAGGAGATGTGCCGCTTTGAAAAAAATAGCATTTTTACTGGCAGTATTTTTGATTTTTACGGGAGTTTCTCCCGTTTTTGCAGAAGACCTTGCACCTGATGTAAAGTCTGCCATTTTGATAGAGCCGTCAACGGGTACGGTTATATATGAACAAAACGCAGATGAAAAGCTGCAGATAGCAAGTGTTACCAAGATTATGACAATGCTACTTGTTATGGAGCGAATTGATGAGGGCAAGCTTGCGCTTACCGACATTGTTACGGCAAGTAAAAATGCCCAAAGCTACGGCGGTTCTACTATGTTTTTGGAGGCAGGCGAGGAATTTACAGTAAACGATATGCTGAAAGGTATAGCTGTTGCGAGTGCAAATGATGGCTGTATTGCGATGTCAGAACATATTGCGGGCAACGAGGAAGCGTTTGTGGAAATGATGAATAAACGCGCCGAGGAGCTTGGTATGGAAAATACCCATTTTGCGAACTGTAACGGTCTTGATGATGATGTTGACGTAAGTGAGGCTCATTCTACCGCAAGAGATGTTGCGAAAATGTCAGCCGAACTTGTAAAGCACAAAAAGATATTTGATTATACTACGATATGGACCGATTCATTAAGGGACGGAAAGTTCCTGCTTGCAAATACTAATAAACTGATTCGTAATTATCAGGGGGCAACAGGACTTAAGACGGGTTCAACAACCAAAGCGGGCTGTTGTTTAAGCGCTACAGCGTCAAGAGGCGGAATGGAGCTTATCGCAGTGGTTTTAGGAGCAAAGGACAGCGATACACGTTTTTCGTCGGCAAGTAAACTGCTTGATTACGGATATTCAAACTATGAAATAGATAAAATGGTTGAAGCCGGTGAGCCTATGGGTACGGTAAACGTATCGTGGGGACAGCAAAAGACCGTGCAGGCAGAGGCAAAAGAAGGCTATGATGTACTTAATAAGAAGTCTGAACCGAAGCAAACTGAAAAATCGGTCAAAATGAAAAGCCGGGTAGGCGCGCCTGTAAAAAAAGGTGATAAACTGGGCGAAATCACCTTTACTCAAGACGGAAAAGTGGTAAAAACGGTGGATATAGTGGCAGGAGAAGATATTGAGAAAAAGGGATTTTTCAAGATTTTGGCGGATTTAATAAAGGGAATAATAACGGGATAAAAGAACCGACTATAAGTAGTTTCATAGGCGACCTCCCATATAGACTATTACATTATATAATGCAATAGTCTTGTCAAGATATCTTATGTATTAAAATTATAAAAAAGCATAAGATATCGGAGGGGCATTATGTTAAAATTAAGAGTAAATGAACTTTTAGAAGAGCGCAGGCTGTCAAAATATTCACTTTATAAACAGTTAGGAATGAGTTATCAGAATTACAGTAATATGATAAATAACAAAACAGCCTCTATTCGTTATGAAAATATTGAGGCTATGTGTATATTTTTTAATATTACACCAAATGAATTGTTTAAATGGGATTTTGATAAATAATAAGGCTTGAGAATTCAAGCCTTATTATTTTATATTAGAAAATAATGTAATTATACCGACTTCAGGGGGATTTGCAAAACGCGGAACTGACAAGGTATTGCTTGCGCCTCTGTTTACTATCATGCAGGAGTTTTTGTATTCATATTTTCCGCCTGTATAGTGCGGAAAAATCATTCTTCCCGACAGGATAGAAGAGGTGGGCGCAAAAGCACCGCCAAAAAACGGAATGCGAATTTGTCCGCCGTGCATATGCCCTGACAAAATTAGATCAAAACCAAAATCCTTTATTTTGTCAAACAAATTTGCTCTGTGGAACATCAGAATTTTATAGCCTTCAAATTGAGGCAGGCTTGAAAATGCGTAATTTACAGACTTTTCTATCAAATCGGGAACCTTTGAAAATGGGTCGCCCACTCCGAAAAGAGCAAGTTTTTCGCCGTTTCGTTCTATGATTTCCATTTTTGAGTCCATCAAAATACCGCCTAAATCGGCGAGTTTTCTTAAAAATGAGGCATAGTTTGTGTGCCATACATCGTGATTTCCCGTTACTAAGTATACGGGGGCGAGGGTTAAGAGATTATCAAAAAGAGACCAAAATTCAGGAGCATCTGAGTCATCATCGTGGAACATGTCACCGCTTATGCAAATAATATCGGGATTTGAGCCGCTGACAAGTTCAAAAATCCCTTCAGCAGGTCGAGAATGGGTATCGGAAATATGTGCAATACGAAATCCATCAAAGCTTTTTGGGATTTTGTCAGATTGTATGGTGTATTCGGTAATCTCAGGACGGATACCGAGGAACTGTTTCATATTCATAGGAATTTCCACCTCTTTTTTCATTCTATCATTTTTTTTGGCAAAAGGCAAATATATATTGTATTTTTTTGCAATTTGTGATAGAATTATAACAATAATTTCTTGTTATTTTGTAGGGAGAACTATGGCAAATTATATAAGTGAAGAAGAAAAAGAGCGGCAAGCAGGATTTCTTTCGCGTATAAAGAAAATAAATGATGATTTTTGCAAAGAAAACGGGCGTAAACCTCTTTGCAATACCGAAACCTACGGCTGTCAGCAAAATGAGAATGATACCGAACGCATACGCGGTATTCTATGCGAGGCGGGCTACGATTTCTGCGAAAGGGCAGAGGATGCGGATTTGGTTATATATAACACCTGCGCTGTACGTGAAAATGCAGAGGATAAGGTCTATGGAAGGCTTGGAATTTTAAGGCATATAAAGGAAAGCCGTCCGGAGCTTGTTATCGGACTTTGCGGCTGTATGGTTCAGCAGGAGCATATGGCGGAGAAAATACGCAAGGTGCATAATCATGTCGATTTGATTTTCGGCACACATGCACTATATAAACTGCCTGAGCTTTTGTGTGAGGTTTTGGAGAAAAACCAATCGGTAACCAGCGTCGAAAATTCTGACGGAAGTATATGTGAGGATTTACCGATTTTACGCGACTCGCATAACAAAGCATGGGTAAGCATTATGTACGGCTGCAACAATTTCTGTTCCTACTGCATAGTCCCGTATGTTAGGGGCAGGGAGCGAAGCCGTGAACCTGAAAAAATCCTGTCCGAAATAAAGGATTTGGTAAAAAGCGGTGTTTCCGAAATTTGTCTTTTGGGACAGAATGTAAACTCTTACGGTAAGGATTTAGCAGAAACCTGCGATTTTTCCGACCTTTTGCATATGGTAAATGAGCTTGACGGAGTCAAACGTATAAGGTTTATGACCTCGCACCCGAAAGATTTTGGGGACAAGCTGATAAAAACCATGACCGAATGTGAAAAGGTTTGCCATCAGCTGCATCTTCCGTTTCAGGCAGGCAATAACCGCGTACTTTCCGAAATGAACAGGAAATATACAAAGGAAGAATATCTTGAAAAAGTCGAAAGGGTAAAGCGGGCAATTCCCGATATAGCACTTTCAACAGATGTTATAGTTGGCTTTCCTACCGAAACGAATGAAGATTTTGAGGACACTCTTGATGTTTTGAGAAAGGTTGAATTTGACACGATTTTTTCTTTTATTTACTCAAGACGCGAGGGTACGCCCGCTGCTAAAATGGATTTTGTGCTTACAAATGAGGAAATACACAAAAATTTTGACAGGCTTTTGGAGGTACAAAACGAGATTTCCAAAAGGAAAAATGATACTTATGTAGGCAAAACCTACTCCGTTTTGGTTGACGGCACAAGTAAAAATAATGAACAAGTGCTGTCAGGCAGGACGGATACGGGTAAAATAGTGAATTTTAAAGGCGATAAATCCCTAACAGGGAAATATGTTGATGTAAAAATTACTGAGGCTCATACATGGAGCTTAAACGGCGAATTAGCGAAGACTGAATAAAACTGCCCACAGCATCACTTTTCTTTCAGTCTTTCAGTTGTGAAAGGAGTTAATAAAAATGACAATTATCGAAAAAGCACACGAGCTTGGAGAAATGATTAAGGCAAGCAAGGAAATGGAGGCGCTTTCTGTTGCCGAAAAGGCACAACAGGAGGACGGCGACGCACAGCAGCTTATTGCAGACTTTAATATTAAAAGATTAAACTTAGCCCGCGAAATTCAAAGCGGAAAGATTACCGAGGAAGAGGCAATCAAGAAGAATAATGACGCATTTTCAGAGATGGTTGAAAAATCGCAGGTTATATCCGATTATGTTGAGGCAAAAAAGAAGTTTGATAACCTGGTAAACAGCGTAAACAGTGTCATAAATGTATATATAATGGGCGAACAGCAAGGCTGCAAACACGACTGTTCAACCTGCGGGGGTTGTCACTAATATTTTAAAACGGGAGCGTTTAATATGCAGACTGATAAATTATCGCCTATGATGAGGCGGTATATGGAAACAAAAAAAGAATACAGCGACTGTATATTGTTTTACCGTCTGGGCGATTTTTACGAGATGTTTTTTGATGATGCAAAAACTGCATCGCGTGAATTGGAGCTTACCTTGACGGGTAAAAACTGCGGACTTGAAGAGCGCGCACCGATGTGCGGTGTACCTTTTCACAGTGCCAATGTTTATATCGAAAGGCTTGTTTCCAAGGGGTATAAGGTGGCAATCTGCGAACAGCTTGAAGACCCCAAGGACGCCAAAGGTCTTGTAGACAGGGGTGTTATACGAGTTATTACCGCAGGAACACGCACCTTTGAAAGTATGCTCGATGATAAAAGCAACAACTATTTTGTCACTGTCTGCAAAAAGGAAAATACAGCGCTTGTTTTTTGTGATATTTCAACAGGTGAGGTTTTTGCCTGTGAGCTTTTAAAGGACAGCGCCGTTTTAAATGAGATTTCCAGGTACGCACCAAGCGAAGTAATATTAAATTCTGATGCAAAAGCTGCCTTTGAGAGAGAAATATCCTCCCGTATAACAGAGGCTGTAACGGAGTACGACGATGCATTTTTTGAGTCGGACGAAAATCGTATAAAAGACCAGTTTAAAAAGGGCGTGCCGGAGTCTGTACTTAAAAGCATTACACTAAAATCCGCCGTGTGCGCTATGATACGCTACTTAGAGCATACGCAAAAAGCACATGTGGACTGCATTGATGAAATTTCAGTTTATCAGGCAGACGAATTTTTGGAAATGGATTTCTGGGCACGCAGAAATCTTGAAATAACCGAAACAATGCGCGACAAAGCAAAAAAGTATTCGCTTTTGTGGGTTTTGGACAGAACAAAGACATCAATGGGTGCAAGAAAATTAAAGCAGTGGCTTGAAAAACCGCTTGTAAATGCAGTTACGATAAATAACAGGCTTTATTCAGTAGGTGAGCTCAAGGACAACATAATGCTTGCAGATGATTTTGCTGCCGTACTTTCTAAAATTTACGATATTGGCAGAATTACAAACAGAATATCATTAAATACGGCAGCACCCAAAGACTTAGTTGCGCTCAAAAACTCACTTTTGGTACTTCCTGAGCTTAATTATCTTCTTTCAAAAACAACATCGCCGATGCTTTCTGAACTTAATAAAAATTTTGATATTATGTCTGATATAGCAACTCTTTTGGCGGAGAGCATAAATGATGATGCACCTGTATCTTTAAGGGATGGGGATGTTATAAAGGACGGGTATAACAGCGAGCTCGACGAGCTGAGGCGTATAAGCAAGGACGGACGCGCGTGGATTTTGGGAACGGAAGCGGAGGAAAAGGAAAGAACAGGCATTAAAAACCTTAAGATAAGCTATAACAAGGTTTTCGGATACTACATAGAGGTCACTAAATCCAATTCTGATATGGTGCCCGATTATTACATAAGAAAGCAGACTTTAGTCAATGCAGAACGCTACATAACCCCGCAGCTCAAGGAAATGGAGGACAAGGTTTTAGGTGCATCGCAGAGGATTGCCGCACTTGAAATACGGTTGTTTGATGAAATAAGACAAAAAATTGGTGATAGAATTGACAGGCTTAAAAAGGTGTGCGATATAATAGCCACGATTGATGTCTTGCAGTCGCTTGCGCAAGTCGCGTTTAAGCTTGGGTATGTTATGCCGGAAATTTCGGAAAAGGGCGGAATTACTATAAAGGACGGTAGACATCCGGTTGTAGAACGTACGTTAAAGGATACGATTTTTGTCCCGAATGATACCGAAATGGACGATTTTGAGAATCGTGAGCTTATTATAACGGGACCGAATATGGCAGGAAAATCTACCTATATGCGTCAGGTCGCGCTGATAATGCTTATGGCACAGGTGGGCAGTTTTGTTCCCGCAAGCTATGCCAAAATCGGCGTAGTTGACAAAATATTTACGCGCGTCGGCGCATCTGATGATATTGCGCAGGGGCAAAGCACCTTTATGCTTGAAATGGTAGAGGTTTCAAATATTCTGAAAAATGCGACGTCAAAATCGCTTGTAATTTTGGACGAAATAGGCAGGGGAACATCAACCTATGACGGGCTTGCAATCGCGTGGGCGGTTGCTGAATATATGGCAGAAAATGTAAAGGCAAAGACGCTTTTTGCAACACACTATCACGAGCTTACGGGTCTTGAAAACAACTTTAACTCAATTAAAAATTATTCTGTTGCGGTTAAAAAGCACGGTGACGACATAACTTTTCTTAGAAAAATTATAAGAGGAGGCGCAGACGACAGCTACGGTATAGAGGTTGCGGCTCTTGCGGGTGTAAAAAAGAGCGTAATAGAACGGGCGAAGAAAATTTTAAAGATGATTGAAAGTGAAGATGCCAAGCCTGAAAATACGCATAAAAGAGTGGAGACCGAGCCGCAAATCGGATTTGAAGAGCAGACGGCTTTGGATATTTTTAAGGAATTAAAGGCTATGGATGTCACGACTTACACGCCGATTGAGGCGCTTAACAAACTTTACGAAATGGCGAAGCGTGCCAAGAATTAAGGAAAGGGATTAAAATGGGTATTATAAATATTCTTCCTACCGAAATCTCGAATAAAATTGCCGCGGGCGAAGTGGTTGAAAGACCGGCGTCGGTGGTTAAGGAACTTGTGGAAAATGCCATTGATGCGGGCGCAACTGTCATAAATGTAGAGATAAAAAAGGGCGGAGTGACTTATATCAGAGTAACCGACAACGGACGCGGTATGGCACGCGATGACGCAGAGATTGCGTTCTTGCGGCACGCGACGAGCAAGATAAAAAGGGAAGAGGATTTAGACGCTATTTATACGCTCGGTTTCCGCGGCGAAGCGCTTTCAAGTATCGGAGCGGTTGCACAGGTGGATTTATATACGAAGAGGCAAGAGGATAACGAAGGTACATATGTTAATATAAGCGGCGGTACTGTGAATAGGACAGACGCTAAGGGTATGCCCGACGGCACGACAATAGTAGTAAATAATCTGTTTTACAATACGCCTGCAAGAATGAGATTTTTAAAACGCGATGCGAGTGAGGCTGCGCTCGTAACCGATATTATGGAACGGTTTATTTTATCACACCCAGAAATATCCTTTAGATATATCATTGACACAAGGGATAAGTATTTTACTGCAGGCGACGGAAAACTGGAAGGAGCGGTATATGCCGTTTATGGTAAGAACTATGTAAATTCCATTATTCCTATTGAATATGAAACAGAGTCGCTTAAAATAAGCGGTGCGATAGGAAAGGGTGACGCGGCAAGACCTAACAGAAATTACCAGAGCTTTTTTGTAAATAAGCGTTACATAAAAAGTCTTAAAATTTCAAACACATTAGAGGCGGCGTACAAAAATCAGATAATGATCGGCAAGCACCCGATGGCGATTTTAAATATTGAAATAAATCCGAAATTTACAGACGTGAATGTCCATCCCACAAAACTTGAAGTCAAGTTTTCAAACGAGGAGGAGGTTTTGCGCGCAATATATCACTGTGTGCAAAATGCACTCTATACAATCCCGAATGTTCCTAAAATAGAAAGCAAAAAACCCGAAAAAAGTGAATTTTTAAGGGATAAAATTACTGTAAACGCACAGGAAATAATAAAGTCTGAGCCGAATGTACAGGATATAAAGCCACAAATTATACAGAAGTTAAAATCGGAAGAGCCAAAGCCGAAAGGCAACGTAAAATCAGAATATGCCGTGAAGAATGATAACGAATATTTTGTAAAAAAGCAGGAGGAGATAGTTGAGGCATTTCAGGGCATTGAAGATTTAAAGGAACAAAAGGTGTCCGAAATGACGGGTGACAGCGTTAAAATTGATATACTGACTAAAATAGAGGAGGAAAACTCCGCAGGGAGTGTTGCTTCTGAGCAAAACTGGGGCTTTGACGCAGAAGATGTAAGGATTATAGGACAAGCCTTTAACACATATGTAATAGCTCAGTCGGGCGACACTATGATAATTGCCGATCAGCACGCGGCACATGAGCGCCTAAAATATGAAGAGCTTAAAAAAGAACTGGAAAAACGCGAAGTCACCTCACAGATTTTGTTAGTGCCTGTTGTTATAGATTTAACTGCCGGTGAAATGGCAGTATTTTCGGAAAATGCACAAAATTTTAGCGATATGGGATTTGAGCTTGAGGAGTTTGGAAGCAATACCCTCCTTTTGCGGGCAACACCCGAAACCTTGGACGAAGAGGGATTAAAGGGACTTGTAATAGAGCTTTTAGACCAATTTGCAGATAATAAGCAGGAGATTATTTCGGAAAAAATGCAAAGAGCGTTATATACAATAGCCTGCAAGGCGGCGGTTAAGGCAAATCATAAATTTGATACCGTTCAGCTTGAAGCACTTTTAAAAGAAATCCTTGCGCTTAAGAATATAAACACCTGTCCGCACGGAAGACCGATAATCATTACTATGTCGAAAAAAGAGCTTGAAAAAGAGTTCAAGAGGATTGTGTGATGATACCGATAGTTGTAGTAGCAGGGGCAACTGCGTCGGGAAAAACAGCGCTTTCAATAGAGCTTGCAAAAAGGCTTTCGGGCGAAATTGTGTCCTGCGACAGTATGCAAGTTTACAAGGGGATGGATATAGGTACTGCAAAGCCGACAAAAACAGAAATGCAAGGCATACCGCACCATATGATTGATATTTTGGAGCCGTCCAAAAACTTTTCGGTTGCTGATTTTTGCACTATGGCAAGGACTGTTATTTCCAATATTGCAAACCGCGGAAAACTGCCGATTTTAACGGGCGGAACGGGACTTTATATCGATTCGCTTATAAATAATATTGATTTTGCCGAAGAAACGGGCAAATCGGAAATAAGAGATAAGCTTTTTGCGATAGCCGAGAATAAGGGAAAAGACGCAGTTTATGAAATTCTCTTAAAAATCGACCCCGAGTATGCAAAAACTGTCCACCCGAATAACTTAAAACGTGTTATAAGGGCAATAGAGCTTTATAAAACAACGGGTATGACGGTTACGGAGCATAACCTATTGCCTAAAACACAGATTTATGAAAGCGTATATTTTTGCATAGACTGGGACAGAGAAACGCTATATAGCCGCATAAATAAAAGAGTTGACCAAATGATTGCATCAGGGCTTGAAAATGAGGCGAGGACGCTGTATGACGAGTATGGCAGACAGAATTTTACGGCTTTTGCAGGTATAGGCTATAAGGAGTTTTTTGATTATTTCGAGGGAAAAAAGACACTTTCAGAGGTTATAGAGGAAATAAAACAAGGAACACGCAGGTATGCTAAAAGACAGCTAAGCTGGTTTCGCAGGAATGATAAAATTTACTGGCTTAAACCCGATGAAAATATGTTAGAAAATGCAATAGACATAATAAAACAGGAATTGTCAATCTGACAATTCCTGTTTTATTATGCTTTGCGTATTATAGGTATTGACAACAGGTGTTTTTTGTGTTACTCTGTTGTTGTTGGAAGATGTCCTGTATGGCCTTTGAGCCGTTGACGCAGGACATTGTCCAACTTTTTTTGCATTTATTCGTACTTTTCAGCGTGAAAAGTACCAAAAGCGTTGGGAGGGTCGGATTCCCTCCCAAACCCTCCACAAACCGTTTAAGGGGATACTCCCCTTAAAAATCCCCTTGCTCAAATGGTGTATTCTTTGGAGAGGCAGTGAATTTCGCCTGTGTGTCCACGAACTTGCCTCTGCTGAAGGCAGAATATGGTATTTAAGGCGAGTTCACGAAGTTTGCGTAGCGAACCTGCGTGATGTTTGAAGCCGCAAAAATTGGGGATACATAAGGGGCTATCCCCTTATGTGCCTTTTGGTACTTTGTGGCAAAACAAAGTACATATAAAAACTACAAACAAAACTTTTTTGCTTATAAAAGAAGAGTAAGAAATATTTTTGATAATAAAACAGGAATTGTCAATCTGACAATTCCTGTTTTTATCGTTTAACCTATTCAGCCAGCTTAACGAGCTTGTCGTATTTAGCCTTTGCATCGGCTTGAGCCTTTTCAAAGAGCTGTTTTGCTCTTTCAGGATTAGACCTTGCAAGTGAGTTATAACGAACTTCGCCCATAATAAAGTCTTCATAGCTTGCCTTTGGCTCTTTTGAGTCAAGCTGGAATGGGTTCTTGCCTTCCAAAGCACGTCTTGGGTCGAAACGGAAGAGGTGCCAGTAACCTGCCTCAACGGCTTTCTTCTCTTCGGTCTGAGCGATGCTCATACCGCCCTTAATACCATGGTTGATACAAGGAGCATAACCGATGATTAGTGACGGACCGTTGTAGCTTTCAGCCTCCAAAAGTGCCTTTAAGCACTGGTTATAGTCAGCACCCTGAGCGATTTGAGCAACATAGATGTAGCCATAGCTCATAGCGATTGCAGCTAAATCTTTCTTCTTAACAGCCTTACCTGCAGCTGCAAACTGTGCGATAGCGCCTGTAGGTGTTGATTTTGATGACTGACCGCCTGTATTTGAGTAAACCTCGGTATCAAATACCATAATGTTTACGTCTTCGCCCGATGCCAAAACGTGGTCAAGACCGCCAAAGCCGATATCGTAAGCCCAGCCGTCGCCGCCGAATATCCAAACAGACTTCTTATTTAAGAAATCCTTGTCAGCCAAAACTTCTTTTGCCTCGGTAGAGTTGAGGCTTGCAACAGCTTTTAACAGCTCTTCTGTTGCAACGCGGTTTGCAGTGCCGTTTTCCTTTGTTTCAAGGAATTTATCAACTGCGCCTTTAACCGATGGCTCAGTTTCTGCAAGTTTTTCAAGCTTTTCAATATTCTTTTCGCGGATAGCTTTTTGTCCTAAGAACATACCATATCCGTATTCTGCGTTATCCTCAAATAGTGAGTTAGCCCAAGCAGGACCTTTGCCTTCCTTATCGGTTGTGTAAGGTGTTGAAGGTGATGAACCGCCCCAGATTGATGAACAGCCTGTTGCGTTTGCGATATACATTCTGTCGCCAAAGAGCTGGGTTATCAATTTTGCGTATGGTGTTTCGCCGCAGCCTGCGCAAGCGCCTGAGAACTCAAGGTAAGGCATTCTGAACTGTGAGCCTTTAACCGTTGTAATTGGGAACTTCTCAAGTACAGACGGTTTTTGAGCGAGTTTTACGCCATAGTCAAAGCCCTTCTGCTCGTCTAAATTATTGTCAAGCGGCGACATTGAAAGCGCTTTTGTGCCTTTAACTTCAGGACAAACGTTAACACATGAACCGCAGCCGGTACAGTCTAAAACGGAGATTGACATACCGTAGTAATATCCGTCAAGCTGTTTCATATTAACATACTTCATACCCTCGGGAGCATTTTTAAGTTCTTCCTCTGTAAGAACTACAGGACGGATACAGCCGTGAGGACAAACGTATGAACAGAGTCCGCACTGGAGACATACATCGCCGTTCCATGTAGGAACATCTATTGCGATACCGCGCTTTTCAAATGCGGCAGAACCAAGCGGAACTTCGCCGTTTGCGTAAGGAACGAATGTTGAAACGGGAAGCTGCATTCCGCGGAATCCGTTAATAGGAACAAGCACGTTGTTTACATAATCAACGAGTTTACCCTCGCCCTCGTGCTTAACTGATAAGTCTTCATCTTTTGCATTCTTCCAATCTTCAGGAACATCTACCTTAACGATGGCCTTTGCGCCTGCGTCGATAGCGTCGTGATTCATCTTAACGACAGCGTCACCCTTCTTGGAGTAGGATGCGGTAGCTGCGTCCTTCATATACTTAATTGCATCTTCTGCGGGGATAATGTTTGCAAGCTTAAAGAAAGCGGACTGCAGTACTGTGTTAATTCTGTTTCCAAGACCGATTTCCTTACCGATTTTAACACCGTCGATTGTGTAGAACTGAATATTATTCTCGGCAATATATCTCTTAACCTGACCGGGAAGATGTGTTTCAAGCTCGTCTTTGTCCCATGAGCAGTTCAAAAGGAATACACCGCCCGGTTTTACGTCTTGTACCATATCATACTGTCTTATATATGAAGCCTTATGGCAGGCAACAAAGTCAGCCTTGTTGATAAGGTAGGTAGAAGTAATCTTTGCGTGACCAAAACGCAGATGTGAAACGGTAAGACCGCCTGACTTTTTGGAGTCATAGTCAAAGTATGCCTGAACGTTCATATCGGTATGGTCGCCGATAATCTTAACTGAGTTCTTGTTTGCACCAACCGTACCGTCAGCTCCCAAGCCCCAGAATTTACAGCTCTTGATACCCTCTGGAGTTGTGTCAGGATTTTCAGCAATATCAAGCGAAAGGTTTGTAACATCGTCCTTTATGCCGATTGTGAAGTGCTTTTTATCGCTATTTTTAAATGCAGCGATAATTTGTGCAGGAGTTGTATCCTTTGAGCCTAAGCCGTAGCGTCCGCCGAATACAGGGATACCTGCAAATTTTGAGCTTTCAAGTGCTGCAACAACATCAAGATAAAGCGGCTCGCCGACAGAGCCTGATTCTTTTGTTCTGTCAAGAACAACAATTTTCTTAGCACTCGCCGGAATAGCATCAATAAAGTGAGAAACAGAGAAAGGTCTGTAAAGACGTACTTTAATCATACCAACCTTTTCGCCCTTAGCGTTCATATAATCAACTGTTTCGGAAATAGTGTCATTTACCGAACCCATAGCGATTATAACCGTCTGAGCGTCCTCTGCTCCGTAGTAGTTAAAGAGCTTGTAGTCTGTACCGATTTTAGCATTAACCTTATCCATATACTCCTGTGTCAGAGCAGGAATTGCCTCATAGAATTTGTTTGAAGCTTCCTTTGCTTGGAAGAATACATCAGGGTTTTGAGCAGTACCGCGCTGAGCGGGGTGCTCAGGATTTAGGGCATTCTTTCTAAAATCTGCAATTGCGTCCCAGTCAACCATTTCTGCAAGGTCTTGATAGTCCCAGCAAGCAACTTTCTGGTATTCATGACTTGTTCTGAAACCGTCAAAGAAGTGAATGAAAGGAACACGACCTTTAATTGTTGTAAGATGTGCAACAGCGCCCAAATCCATAGCCTCTTGCGGATTTGAGGAAGCAAGCATTGCAAAGCCTGTCTGGCGGCAAGCCATAACGTCCTGATGGTCGCCGAAGATAGAAAGTGCGTGTGATGCTAAAGCACGTGCCGAAACGTTGAATACGCAAGGCAAAAGCTCGCCCGCGATTTTATACATATTCGGAATCATCAATAAAAGTCCCTGAGATGCTGTGTAGGTAGTAGTTAAAGCGCCTGCTGCCAGTGAGCCGTGAACTGTACCTGAAGCACCTGCCTCAGACTGCATTTCGGTAACCTGAACAGTTCTGCCGAAAATGTTCTTTTGTCCTGCAGTCGCCCATTTATCAGTTACTTCTGCCATTGTAGACGACGGCGTGATAGGATAGATAGCAGCGACGTCGGTAAATGCGTAGGACGCATAAGCGGCGGCGTTGTTACCGTCCATAGTTTTCATTTTTCTTGCCATAGAAAAATCTCCTCCTTGATTTATTGTTAGGGATTAAACAATCCATTATTCATAGGTAATGAATAAAATCCATACCTTACTATAATAACACTTTTTAAAAACAAAATCAATAACCAAAATCTATAAATTTATAACAAATTCAAAATTTTTACATTTTTTTACGTTTTACAAGAAAAACGCTTGCAAAAATGCCCAAAACTATACCTAAAAATGCAACAAGCTGTGAAATTCCCAAAACATCCGGAATAAGATAGAGGATATATTCGCTGTTTCGCATACCCTCTAAAAACAGTCTTCCAAGGCTGTACCAGAATATATAGAAGAAAAACACCTGCCCGTCAGTTCGTTTTTTGTTCCTGAAAATGAGAATTAGCAAAAGCCCTAAGAAGTTCCATATCCCCTCATATAAAAATAATGGGTGAACACCTTTTCCTCCGTTTATCGTCATAGCAAAAATACTGTCTGTTTCGTGTCCGTAAACCTCAGCATTAAAGAAATTTCCCCACCTGCCGATAATTTGACCTATCAAAAGTCCCGGAGTGCATACATCAAAAACGTTAAGAGTGTTCAGATTTCTTTTCCTGCAGATAAAATATGCAGTGGCAATAGCGCCGATTAGTGCACCGTATATGGCTATACCGCCCTCCCATATTTTGAAAATACCCCAAAATCCGCCTATGCCCTTCCAGTCAAATATGCAATAATAAATTCTTGCGGAAATTATTGAAATAATAAGTCCCCAAAAGCATATATCAAAGATGTCGTCAGGGTTTACGCCTCTTTTTCTGCACGTTTTTGTCACAAACAAAAGTCCTAAAAGATAACCCGACAGAATACATAGTGCATACCAGTATATTTCACGCCCGAAAACCGTAAAAGCAACGCGGTTTACCGTAAGGTTTATATTAAACGCAGGGAAACCTATTTGATTTGTCATAGAAACAACCCCTTAATTCTAAAATCAGTAAGATTATACCGCTTTTTAAAGAGTTTTACAATAAAATGTATAATATTTGTAACAAAAAATAAAAAAAATTTTAATTTTTTTCTTAAAAACTATTGCACATTGGTAAAGTATGATGTATAATGGGAGTGTATTGGAGCAGATGGGAGAGAATTGGTAGAATTTGCCGAAATATTATACCTTTTCAGGAAGGAGGGCGTAGAATGATAAGTTTTTTAGGCGAATATCCGCGGCAGCTTGACGAACGCGGAAGGTTTATTTTGCCCGCAAAGATAAGAGAAAAACTGTCAGGTACGGTATATATAGCGCCCTCGCCGATTGATGAATGTTTAAATCTTTATCCTGAAGAGGAATGGCAGACTATAGCCGAAAAGGTAAGCGCTCTTCCGACGGTTACAAACCGCAGCGCAGCGGCACTTCAGCGGAGACTTTTCGGAAAGGCGATGTCCTGTGAAATTGATAAGCAGGGACGTATTCCGCTCAATGAAGATTTGATAAATCACGCAGGTATGACTAAGGATATTGTGCTTGTCGGTGTAAATTCCAAGTTTGAAATCTGGGATAGCGAAAAGTGGAGAAAAGCGGACAGTGCTTTTGATACAGATATGATGCTCGAGGGTATTTCCGAGTACGAAATAAGGATTTAAATAATGGAATTCAAGCATTATTCTGTTATGCTGAATAGCACGGTTGACGCGCTTTGCGTTAAAAACGGCGGCATTTATGTTGACGGTACGCTCGGCGGCGGCGGACATTCCGAAGAAATTTTAAAAAGAGCAGAAAATGTGCGCCTTATCGGAATAGACCGCGATACTGATGCCATTTCTGCGGCAAAAAAACGCCTTGAGGGTTTTGGCTCAAATGTAACATTTGTTCACGACAATTTCAGCAATATAGCGTCTATACTTGACGGACTTGGTATAAGCAAGATTGACGGTATGATCTTGGATTTGGGAGTCTCATCATATCAGCTTGACAACAGTGAGCGCGGGTTTTCCTATATTGCAGACGCGCCGCTGGATATGCGAATGGACAGAGACGACGGAAAGACTGCGTATGATGTAGTGAATGGGTACAGCGAGGACAGGCTGTCGGAAATATTTTTTTCCTATGGCGAGGAAAAATGGTCAAAGCGTATAGCAAAGTTTATAGCTGGTAAGAGAAAAGTATCACCTATAAAAACCACAGGAGAGCTTGCAAAAATAGTAAAAGAAGCAATTCCGATGGGCGCAAGAGAGGGAATTGCACATCCTGAAAAGAGGGTTTTTCAGGCAGTAAGAATTGAAGTTAACGGAGAACTTGAAATTCTTAAAAATGCTATTACAGATGCGATAGACAGACTTTCAAGCAGAGGAAGACTTGCCATAATAACTTTCCATTCGCTTGAGGACAGAATAGTAAAGCAGACATTTTTAAATCTTGCAAAAGGCTGCACGTGTCCTGCGGATTTTCCTGTATGTGTTTGTGGAAAAAAACCGCAGATAAAAATAATAACAAAGAAACCAATCCTTCCGGATGGGGAGGAACTTAAAGTTAATTCAAGGTCGAAAAGCGCAAAACTAAGAGTATGTGAGAAATTATAAAAGAGGGAGAAAAAGCCGATGCCATATAACAATAACCTTGCTTATGATTTGGATTTTGAGGCGAATGCCGCAAGAATAGAAAAGAAAGTAAAGGAAACCAAAAGAGAGAATAAAGCAAAGGCAAGAGCTGCAAAAGCAAGACTTCACCGTACTATAGTGTGCTGCATAAGTATATTTGCGCTCTGTGCGGGTTTTATGATTTCGAGAAATGTTACGGCATATGAAAGCAAGCGTAATGTCGCAAAACTTCAAAAGGAGCTTAACAGTCTCAAAGAATATTCAAGCCAAAAGGCATTTGAGCTTGATAAAAGCATAGACCGCGAGGCAATTGAGCGTGAAGCAAAAACCCGTCTTAATATGGTAAGACCTGAAAAGTATCAGACAGTTTATGTAAACGTAAAACAGGACGACGTTACAGAGGTGACGGCGAAGGACGCGGAGGGAATAAAAAGCTTTTTTGACATATTTGCCTGCAAAAGATAATAAATATAGTTAAATGTATACGGATAGGAATGATACAAAATGACTTTAGGCAAGATGCGTAAACGGTCAATAAGATTATTTGTGTTTTTTATGGCGCTTTTGGTAATAATCATATCGCGCCTTTTCTATTGGCAGGTTGTACGCGGCAACCAGATGAAGGAGGCGGCAGAACGCCAGCAGACAAATCAGACCGCCATAAATGCAAGGCGCGGCACCATTTATGACAGAAATCAAAATGTTTTGGCAGAAAGTGCAACTGTTAATACCGTTGTGTGCAATCCTCAGCAGATAGAGAAGGACTGCAGGGATGAAGAAGGGAATGTACGAAAAAGCGATTTGAGGCTTATAGCATCAACACTTGCGGAAATTCTGAATTTGAATGAGGACGACGTTTTTGATAAGATAACAAAGGAAAATAAATTTCAGTACATAAAAAAGCGTGTTACCGTTGAGGAAGCGGACGCAATAAAGAAACTAAAGGACAGCTCAGTCGATAAACAAACGGCTAAGCTTTTTTCGGGTGTTTACTTTGAAGAGGATTCAAAACGCTATTATCAATACAATCTTGCATCGCACATCATAGGTTTCACGGGATATGATAATGACGGTATGCAGGGTATAGAAATGACCTTCAATAACTATCTCTCGGGCAGAGCGGGCACTGTCCTCTCTGCAAGGAATGCAGGCGGAACAACTGCGGAAAAGCAGTATGAGGCGGATATTGACGCGCAAAAGGGCGACGATATAGTTTTAACTATCGACGAAACTATACAGTCCATTTTAGAAAAGTATCTGGAGCAGGCTTGCGTTGAAAATGTGCTAAAAGAGGGCGCCTGCGGAATTATAATGAATCCGAAAACGGGTGAAATACTCGCCATGGCAACTAAACCCGACTTTGATTTAAATGACCCTACCGCGCTTGCACAATATGAAAAATTTGCAATAGGTATGGACGATGTCATAGCAAAGACAAAATCCGAAAACACGGAGGAAAGAAATGAGGCAATAGCCCAAATCCGTAACAAAATGTGGCGTAACAAGGCAATTTCCGACACATATGAGCCTGGTTCTACCTTTAAAATTCTGACAGCTGCCATAGCTCTTGAAGAGGGTGCGGCGGATTTAAATTCACAATTCTACTGCAGCGGCTCAAAGCAGGTGGCGGACCGCAAAATCAAGTGCCATAAGGTTGCGGGACACGGCGCCGAGGACTTTGCAAGAGGTGTTATAAACTCCTGTAACGTTGTATTTATGGAGCTGGGACTTAGAATAGGAAGCGAAAAATTTCAGGAATACTTTAAGGCGTTCGGACTTACGAAAAAGACGGGTATTGAGCTTATCGGAGAGTCGGGAAGCGTATACTATAAAAACAGAATGTCAGAAACCGACATAGCAACAAGTTCATTCGGTCAAGGTTTCAGCATAACGCCTATTCAGCTTATTACGGCAATTTCGGCTGTCATAAACGGTGGAAATCTTATGAGACCGCAGATAGTGAAGGAAATACGAAATGCAGGCGGAATTGTCAAGAGCTTTTATCCGCAGGTTGAAAATAAGGTTATTTCCGAGCAGACGTCGGCTACTATGAGAAATATTTTAGAGCGAGTCGTTGCAGACCCTAACGGTACGGGAAAGAATGCTTATATTAAGGGTTACAGAATAGGCGGAAAGACAGGGACGTCGGAAAAAGGAAGAAATAACGGCAAACGTATCGCATCTTTTGTAGGTTTTGCGCCTGCAGACGACCCGCAGATAATATGCCTTGTAATGCTTGATGAACCTCAGGTTGCAAATAAATACGGCGGAACGATAGCCGCACCTTTAGTAGGCTCTATAATTGAGGAAACGCTTGAATATATGGGCATAGACAGGCAGTATACCGAGGCGGAGGCACAAAGTGTTTCAGTTACAGTGCCTGATGTACGCGAACAGTCGGTAAATTCTGCAAAGGAAATGATTGCTGCAAAGGGACTTAATATAAAGGTTTCGGGAAACGGCGAAACCGTTATGGACCAACTGCCAAAGCCGGGCGTCAGCGTGGCTGAAAATTCTACGATCATTGTGTATACGCAGGAACGTGACGAAAACAAGAAGGTCACAGTCCCTAATCTTGAGGGGTTGACTGCGGAGCAGGCGAAGAAACGCTTAGCTGATGCAGGTCTTAACTTTGAAGTGGGCGGCGCAGGACTTGCGGCGGCTGAGGGTGCATATGCGTTCAGGCAGAGCATACCGGAAGGAACACTTGTAGAGCCCGCAACGGTTGTCAGCGTAGAATTCAGACACAGCTCATCAGACTGACGGCTTAATTTATTATTAAAAAGGGGATTTTAATATGCTCGCAAGTGAATTGTTCGGCGAAAAATGGAAATGGGAAGATGTCGAAATCACCGATATTACAATAAATTCAAAGGAAGTAAAAAGAGGCAGTGTTTTTATCTGTATAACAGGTCAGAATACGGACGGTCATAATTTTGCCAATCAAGCATCGGAAAGTGGTGCTGTGGCAGTGGTTGCAGAAAAGAAAATTACTTGCTCCTGCCCCGTAATAATATGCGAGAATACAAAGATTGAAATGGCAAAGCTTGCATCAAAGTTTTACGGAGAGCCTGAAAAGAAGCTGAAATTGATAGGAATTACGGGAACTAACGGGAAAACTACGGTAAGCTATCTCATAAAGAGCATACTTGAAACCGCAGGTAAAAGAGTCGGAATAATAGGTACAAACGAAATTCTGGTGGGTGATGAGCCTGTAGGGATAAAATCCTCAACCCCTACTACGCCAAACTCTTTGGAACTGCATAAAATATTTGCAAAAATGCTAAAAATGGGCGCAGAATACGCGGTTATGGAGGTAAGCTCGCATGCCCTTGACCTGCACAGAGTTTATGGACTTAAATATAATGTGGGCGTTTTCACAAACCTGACGCGCGACCACCTCGATTATCATAAAACCATGGAAAACTACTTCCTTGCCAAAGCAAAGCTTTTTGATATGTGTAAGGTTGGCGTAATAAATACTGATGATGAGTACGGAAAAAGATTGAAACTACTCGGAAAAAGCGAAAAGCTTTCCGTCGGCACAAAGGACGCAGAACTTTTGGCGGAGAATATATCCATTGATGAAAATGGAGTCGCTTTTTCGGTAAATTATAAAGGCGAAAATCAAAAAATAGAGCTTGAAATTTCGGGAATGTTCAGTGTTTATAATGCGCTGTGTGCCTTGGGTACAGCACTTTCCTGCGGAATAGATCTAAAAACGGCAAAGTTGGGACTGAAAAATGCCAAAGGTGTAAAAGGCAGATTGGAAAGAGTGACTACAGATAGTGATTACACAGTCATTATTGACTATGCGCATACGCCTGACGGCCTTGAAAATGTACTAAGTACTGTAAATTCATTCAAAAAAGGACGGCTGATTGCCGTTTTTGGCTGCGGTGGGGACAGAGACGCAACAAAGCGGCCTATAATGGGAGATATAGGAACAAGACTTTCTGATATTGCTGTTATAACTTCGGATAATCCCAGAACTGAAGTCCCTGAAAAAATCATAGACGATATAATAAAGGGCGCAAAAGTTGAAAATTATAAGGTCATAACAGACCGCCGTGAGGCGATAGGATATGCACTTTCTATTGCAAAAAAGGACGATGTGGTACTTCTTTTAGGCAAGGGACAGGAAACGTATCAGATATTGGGTACGGAAAAGATACATTTTGACGAGCGTGAAATAGTAAAAGAATTTTTGGAGAAATAGAATGCAGAAATTGAATGTAGCAGACATAATTGAAGCAACAGGCGGACAGCTTATATGCGGAGAACCCGACTTTATCATATCGGAAATAACAACCGATTCAAGAAAAGCGGGAGTCAATATGATGTTTGTGCCGATTGTGGGAGAGAATAACGATGCTCACGACTATATCGGAAACGCATTTGAAAACGGTGCGGATGTGGTGATTACACACAGGGATATACCTATAAGAAGTGATAAAAGTATAATCCGTGTGAAAGACACTCGGATTGCGTTGGGAGATATTGCTCGGTTTTATAAGCAAAAGTATAATCTTCCTACTGTTGCTATTACGGGAAGTGTAGGGAAAACGACCACAAAGGATATGATTTCTTCTGTTCTTACAATGAAATATAATACCCTGAAAACGCAGGGAAATTTTAATAATGATATAGGATTGCCGCTTACGGTTTTCAGGCTGGAGCATAAACATGAGGCGGCTGTTCTGGAAATGGGAATGTCACATTTTGGGGAAATTCACTATCTTGCATCTATTGCGAGACCCGATATTGCGGTAATAACAAATATAGGAATGTCCCATATAGAAAATCTTGGATCAAAAGAGAATATTTACCGATCTAAAATGCAGATTTGTGACTTTTTTAATGAAAACGGAACGCTTGTTGTAAACGGAGATGATGAGTTTTTATCTAAAAAACAGCATGGTATAAGGACAATAACTTACGGAATAGAAAACAAAGATTGCGACATTGTGGCACAGGACGTGCAGGATTTGGGCATGGAAGGCAGCAGTTTCACATTTTTCCTTGACGGTGAGTATCACAAAGTCACGGTAAGAGCTGCAGGGGTGCATAATGTGTATAATGCGCTTGCGGCAATTTGTGTGGGGCGTTTGATGAATATTCCCGTTACCGATATTATTGACGGTATACGCGAGTTTCAGCTTACCAATATGCGCATGGAAATAAAGCGTTTTGGCGGCTTAACGGTTATCAATGATTGCTATAATTCTGCCCCCGACTCAATACGTGCGGCACTCTCGGTGCTTGAAAACGCCAAATCAGGTCGCAGAATTGCCGTTTTGGGTGATGTTTTGGAAATGGGCAAATTTGCCGAGGCAGAGCTTTATAAAATAGGCGAAAACATGAAGGGTATTGATGCGCTTGTAACTGTAGGTGAAAATGCACATTTTCTGGCAGAGGGTGCAAAAAAGACTGAAACAGGGGTTATTGAGAGCTTTAATACGATTGATGATGCAATAACCTTTTTGGATAAATTCCTAAAGAGCGATGATAATGTTCTGATAAAGGCGTCACGTGGCATGCATTTTGAAAAAATCGTAGAGGCTTTGGAGGAAAGGTAGAAAACAATGGGAAATTTAATTGATGCAGCGGAAAATATGACGGGCAGTTTGTGGCTCAGCGTTATGCCGCTTTTAGTATCCTTTGCGGTTACGGCGCTTATATCTCCCATTTTGATACCGTGGCTAAAGAAGCTGAAATTCGGTCAGGAAATTCTGGAGATAGGTCCAAGCTGGCACAAAAGCAAAGAAGGAACGCCGACAATGGGCGGAATTGCATTTATTTGCGGCGTTTCGGTAGCAGTGGTTTTGTCACTTTTAGTAAGATACAGCCTGCCCCTTTTAATGATATTTGTAATATCACTGGGATTTGGTATTATCGGTTTTACCGATGACTATATAAAAGTTGTAAAAAAACGGAATTTGGGTCTCACGGCACGCCAGAAGTTTATACTTCAGACAATTCTTGCGGTAATATATGTGGTTGTTATGGCAAGAACGGGCAATCTTGATAACCATATCATTATTCCGTTTGCGGGGAAAACGGTGGCGATGCCATGGGTTTTGTATGTTATTCTTATTCTGTTTGTGGTTACGGGTACGGTTAACGCAGTAAATCTTACCGATGGCATAGACGGTCTTGCAACAAGTATAACTGTTGTCGTTTTGATATTTTTTGCGGCGGTATCGATTATGCTTTCGGATATGGACTCAATGTGGTATTCAATAGCAGTTCTGGGCGGATGCCTTGCATTTTTAATGTTCAACGCTCACCCTGCAAAGATGTTTATGGGAGATACAGGCTCACTCTTTTTGGGAGGCAGCGTCTCGGTGCTTGCAGTTGGTCTTAAAATGCCGCTCATTTTGATAATTGTTGGATTTGTTTATCTTTTTGAAACACTTTCGGTTATTATTCAGGTTACCGGCTATAAACTTACGAAAAAGAGAGTATTTAAGATGACGCCCATACATCATCATTTTGAGATGTGCGGCTGGAAGGAGAATAAGATAGTCGGCGTGTTTACAGCGACTACGGTAATACTTTGCATAATTGGAATTTTAGCAATTTTACCGTATGTGCGTGGGATATAAAAGGAGGATAAAAGGTGGCAGTAAAAGCTATTCGCACGGGGAAACCGCTTAAAAAAAGCGCTTCCAAAGGGAAAGCGAAAAAGACGGCTTTGAAAAAAAAGGTCAGCAAAACCAGAAACGGAGTTTTATCGGCTATACAAAAGAAATCAAAGGGTTTAGGTGAACTTGACTATACATTTTTGCTTATTACTGTAGTTTTGACAATAATAGGTCTTGTTATGCTACTTTCGGCGTCAACGCCTTCAGCAAATATAAAATTCGGAAAAAGCTATTACTTTTTCATACGACAGTTTATTTTTACGGTGATGGGTATAGTATTTATGTATGCAATTTCCCTTGTTGATTACCATACATATAAAAAGTATGCAAACACGGGAATTTTGATAGGTATTGTACTTCTTATACTTGTACTGATACCGCATATAGGCATAGAACGAAACGGCTCCAGACGTTGGATAAGTCTTGGAATAACCGATTTCCAACCCACAGAGCTTGTCAAATTTTTAATGGCGCTGTTTTTTGCCTCGGCAATATCCGAAAGACGTTACGACTTAAGAACTTTGCAGGGTCTTGCGAAATACGGAGTATGGATAATCGCAGTAGCTTTCCCGATTATGCTTGAAACCCATTTGAGCGGTGCAATAGTTATATGCGGTATTGCCATATGTCTGTTGATAATCGGCGGAGCAAATATGAAGTACATTTTTATGGGCGGTGCAGGACTTTTAGCAGGCGGTACGGCGGTTGCGCTTTTAATCCCGTCAAGAGCTGCGCGTCTTATAAGCTTTATTCACCCGTTTGATGACCCGCAGGGAAAGGGTTATCAGATAATTCAGTCTCTTTATGCAATAGGCTCGGGAGGAGTGTTCGGAAGAGGTTTAGGGCAGAGTATGCAAAAGTATTCGTATCTGCCGGAACCGTATAATGACTTTATTTTTTCAATTGTCAGCGAGGAATTGGGTTTTGTTGGCGCGGTATTTATAATACTTCTGTTCGCAGGTCTGGTTATAAGGGGTATAAAAATTGCACTTGAAGCACCCGATGCTTTCGGAATGCTTCTTACTGCAGGGATAATGTCACAGATAGCTATACAGACAATCCTCAACATTGCGGTTGTAACATCGTCTGTGCCTAATACGGGCGTAACGCTTCCGTTTTTCAGTTATGGAGGAACCGCCATGATGATGCTTTTAATGGAAATGGGCGTTGTGCTTAATGTATCGCGGAACGCGCGCACAAGGCTCTAAAAAGGGGAGATTTGGTATGAAAATAATTTTTGCAGGCGGAGGAACGGCAGGACATATAAATCCTGCCATTTCAATTTGCGAATATATAAAGGCGCAGGAGAAGGATTTTTCTGCGCTTTTTATCGGTACCGAGCACGGACTTGAAAAAAAGCTTGTCCCTGCCAAGGGTTATGATATTAAATATGTTGATGTTCGGGGAATTGACAGGAAAAACGTGCTGAAAAATATTTCGGTATTTGTAAAATTGCAAAAAGCAAAGCGCGACATCGTAGAAATAATGAAAGAGTTTGCTCCTGATGCGGTAGTATGTACAGGCGGATATGTTTCGGGACCTGTTATGATGGCGGCGAAAAAGCTCGGAATACCGTCTCTAATTCACGAGCAGAATGTGTATCCCGGATTGACCGTTAAAGGCTCGCAAAGAATTGCGTCGGTTGTTGCAATCAGTTTCGAAGAAACTAAAGAGCATTTGAACTGTAAGGGGAAATGTGCCGTTACGGGAAATCCGATAAGAGAAGAGCTTTTGCATACGGATAAAAAAATGGCAAGACAAAAACTCGGTCTTTCCGACAAGCCATTTGTGCTTGTTTTCGGCGGAAGCCTCGGCGCTGCAAAGATAAACGAAACAATGCTCGGTGTGTTAAAGCTGATGAAAGGACATGACTTTGATATACTTTTCGGCACGGGTGACAGAAATTATGATGCAGTAATGCAGAAAATTGAAGATGAGGGTATAAAAATCCCTGAGGGTACGAAAATCGTACCGTATATAAATAATATGAGCGATGTTTTGGCATCGGCAGATATTGTAGTATCAAGGGCAGGTGCAAT
>JAIKVQ010000117.1 GCA_024685565.1 Bacillota bacterium | reverse complement strand
CGTGACCTGTACCTAAATTATAGATATGCACGCCCTCTTGCCCCGTTTTCTTTTCAATAGCCTTTAGGTGTCCCAGCGCCAAATCCACAACGTGGATATAATCTCTCACGCCCGTTCCGTCGCTTGTCGGGTAATCACTTCCGAAAACGTGTATTTTATCGAGCTTTCCGACAGCCACCTGTGCAACATACGGAAGTAAGTTATTCGGTATTCCCTTAGGGTCTTCGCCGATTTTTCCGCTTTTATGCGCACCGATTGGGTTGAAATAGCGCAAAAGCGTTACCGACCATTTATTATTTGCCTTATAAACATCGCTCAAAATCCGCTCAATCATAAGTTTTGTCGAGCCGTAAGGATTTGTCGTTGATGTCGGGAAATCTTCTGTAATCGGCACTGTCTTGGGCATACCGTAAACGGTTGCAGAAGAAGAAAATACGATATTGTAAACTTCGTGTTTCTGCATTATATCGACAAGGTTTAAAGTGCCTGTAATATTGTTGTGGTAGTATTTTATCGGAAGCTTTGTGGACTCGCCGACAGCCTTTAAGCCTGCAAAATGAATTACCGAGTCAAATTTATGCTCCGAAAAGACCTTTTCCGTCGCCTCATAGTCCAAAAGGTCGGCTTTATAGAACGGAAAATCCTTGCCAGTGAGCTCTTTTACGCGCTCTAATGACTTTTCGCTTGAGTTGTCAAGATTATCAAGGACAACGATATCATATCCCTTGTTCAAAAGTTCAACGCAGGTATGCGAACCGATATAGCCTGCTCCGCCCGTTACGAGAATTTTCATAAAAATTACCTCCCAAAAATATCACTACAGTATTATATAGCAAATCACATAAATATTCAATAGATTTTTAGTACAAATTTTAGAAAATGTTGTAACATACTTGTAAAATACTGTTAATTGCTGTATAATAATTTGAGAAATCACATACAAAAGGAGACGGACAAAATGAGCCAGTTTTTAGAGAGAATTAAAGAGAGGGCGAAGAATGACAAAAAGACTATTATTCTTCCCGAATCTATGGACAGACGTACTTTCGAGGCGGCTGAAAAAATCTTAAAGGAGGACATTGCAAATCTTATTATTATAGGAACTCCCGAGGAAGTCAGCGAAAATTCAAAGGGACTTGATATTTCAAAAGCGACAATAATCAATCCTTTCACATACGAAAAAACAGAAGAATATCTCAACTTATTTGTAGAGCTGAGAAAATCAAAGGGACTAACCTATGAAGACGCCAAAAAGCAAGCGCTCGGCGATTATATGTACTATGCCTGCCTTATGGTAAAGGCGGGGGACGCGGACGGCGTTGTTTCAGGTGCGTGCCACTCAACGGCAAATACCCTGCGCCCAAGTCTTCAGATAATTAAAACAAAGCCGGGTGTTGCGCTTGTTTCGGCATTTTTCCTTATGGTTGTGCCTGACTGTGAATACGGCGCAAACGGAACATTTATTTTTGCTGACAGCGGCTTAGAACAGAACCCCACTCCCGAAAAACTTGCGGCAATCGCAGGCTGTTCCGCTGAATCTTTTGAGCTTTTGGCAGAAAAAGAGGCATATGTTGCAATGCTTTCACACTCTACAAAGGGCAGTGCAAAGCACGCGGACGTTGACAAGGTTTTGGAGGCTACAAAAATTGCAAAGGAGCAGTTCCCGAACGTGAAATTAGACGGGGAATTGCAGCTTGATGCGGCGATAGTTCCGAGCGTTGCAAGCTCAAAGGCACCGGGTTCACCCGTTGCAGGTAAAGCCAATGTATTGGTTTTCCCTGACTTAGACGCAGGAAATATCGGCTACAAGCTCGTCCAGAGGCTTGCAAAAGCTGAGGCATACGGACCTGTCACACAAGGTATCGCAATGCCGATAAATGACCTGTCGCGAGGCTGTTCGGCAGACGATATTGTTGGAGTTGTTGCAATCACCTGTGTTCAGGCACAGGCAAATAAATAGGAGGTAAATATGAAGATTTTAGTAATTAACGCGGGAAGTTCATCGCTTAAGTATCAGCTTATCGATATGGAAAACTGTGAGGTTATCGCAAAAGGACTTTGCGAAAGAATAGGAATTGACGGCTCAAAATTAAAGCATAAAAATCCGCAAAAGGGTCAGGAAACTGTTTTTGAAAAGCCGATGAAAGACCACTCTGACGCTATAAAAATGGTTATTGACGCGCTCGTAAGTTCCGAATGCGGTGTTATTTCATCAATGGACGAAATCAGCGGAGTAGGGCACAGAATAGTACACGGCGGTGAAAGTTTTGCAGATTCCTGCCTGATAGATGATGAGGTTATGAAAGCGATTAAGGATTGTATTCCTCTTGCGCCTCTTCATAATCCTGCAAATATTGTGGGATATGAGGCTTGCAAAGCACTTATGCCTGATGTTCCGCAGGTTGCGGTTTTCGACACGGCATTTCATCAGACTATGCCTAAAAAAGCGTATATGTACGCAATTCCATATGAACTTTATGAGAAAAATAAGATTAGAAAATACGGTTTCCACGGTACAAGCCATAAATTTGTTTCAAAAGAGGCAGAAGAAATGCTTGGCAGAAAGGATTTAAAGCTCATAACCTGCCATTTGGGCAACGGTTCGTCAGTTTCCGCTGTAGTAGGCGGAAAATGTGTTGACACATCTATGGGATTTACACCGCTTGACGGCGTAATTATGGGTACAAGGAGCGGTTCTTTGGATCCCGCTGTTGTGACTTATCTTATAAATAACTGCGGAATGACAGCTCAAGAAGTTGACTCGATGCTCAACAAGAAGTCGGGTGTTTTAGGTGTTTCGGGATTTTCAAGCGATTTCAGAGATTTGACCGATGCTGCAAATAATGGTAACGAAAAGGCTGCTTTAGCAGTTGATATGTTCTATTACAGCGTTAAAAAACTCATAGGAACATATGCCGCAGCTATGGGCGGAGTAGATGCATTGGTATTCACAGGCGGAATAGGTGAAAATGATGCCGCATACCGTCTTGCAATCACCGAGGGTCTTGAATTTATGGGAATTAAGATTGACAAGGAAAAGAACAATATCCGCGGTATAAAAAGAGATGTTTCGGCTGACGGTGCTACGGTACGTACATTGGTAATACCTACTAATGAAGAACTTATGATAGCGCTTGATACACAGAGATTGATTGAAAAATAGTGTACAAAAAAGAGAGAATAAGTTTGGTAACTTTTTAACTACTTCTTTGTTTAAACAGGCTGTGATCAGGGTAAATATTTTATAACTTGAATTTTTTTATCGGCAGGGTTTGCCGAAACTTTATTATAAAAAATGTCGCCAAAAGGCGACGGAATGGAGATTACTATGAGCAGCTACAAAATGGAAAACATAAGAAACATTGCGGTTATGGGACACGGCAAGTGCGGAAAAAGTTCGCTTGTTGAGGCTATGCTCTTTAACTGCGGAGCGATAAACCGTCTGGGAAAAAGTCTTGACGGTACGCTTTCTATGGATTTTGACCAGGAGGAAATAAAGCGACAAATGTCCATATCCACTTCTGTTGCACCGATAGAGTGGAAAGAAAATAAACTCAATATGCTTGATACTCCGGGATACTTCGATTTTGTCGGAGAAGTCAAGGAAGGTATGCGCGCGGCGGATGCGGCACTTATAGTTTTAAGCGGCAGGAGCGGAGTTTCTGTAGGTACCGAGCAGTCCTTTAAATTTGCAAAGCAAAAGGGCGCGCCGATTATGTTCTTTGTAAACAAAATTGACGACCAGAGGGCAAATTACCAGAAGACACTTGAGGAAATGAAAGAAAAATTCGGCAAAGCTATTACACCGTTTGTTTATCCGATTAAAGAGGGCGATGAGTTTAAGGGATTTGTCGATATAGTTGATATGACGGCTCGACGCTATGAAGGACAGGACAGGGTTGATATACCTGTTCCCGACGGTATGGCAGAAACCATAGCACCTCTTAGAGATATGATTATGGAGGCCGTTGCAGAAACCGACGACGCTCTTATGAACAAGTATTTTAACGG
>JAIKVQ010000151.1 GCA_024685565.1 Bacillota bacterium | reverse complement strand
GTTTTTTAAAGGTACTTGCAAATTCTGAAAGACCTGTATTTACGGGCATTGCAGCGGTAATGGCAACTATACGGCTGTTTTCTTTTGCAAGGGAAACAAGTTCCTTTCCAAATATTTCTGCATAATCGCAGGATTTGGTTTCTACCGCAGATATGCCGTGATATTGCTGCGGATTGTTTTCGGCGGGGCGATATCCCTTTCCCTTAACAGTTCTTATATGTATAAAAGATGAGTCAGGAGATTTTTTCGCACGCTCCAAAACGGCTCTTAAGCTGGTTATATCGTGACCGTCTACAGGACCTATATAGTTAAGCCCCAAGTTATCGAACAGCGTTGCGGGAATAACCCTTTTTCGTACCGCCGATTTTGCACGCTTTGCTGTGTCGGCAGCACGTATTGAGCCGAACGGCAGTTTTGTAAAAAGTTCTTCTATAAAATCCTTGGATCTAAAATACTCTGGTTTTACGCGCAGTTTTTGTAAATATCCTGAAATTGCACCGACGTTTTGCGATATACTCATATTATTATCATTCAGAATAAAAATCACTTTTGATTTGGAATGACCTGCGTCATTTAATGCCTCAAACATCATACCGCCAGTTAGAGCACCGTCTCCAAATACGGACACAACTTCATAGTTATCTCCTGATAAGTCACGCGCTCTTGCCATGCCCATAGCACTGGACGCAGAAGTTGATGCGTGTCCTGTATTAAAGGCATCGTATATGCTTTCTGAGGTCTTTGGGAAACCGCTTATTCCTCCGAACTTTCTAAGTGTATCAAATTTATCCATACGCCCTGTTAAAATTTTATGCACATATGACTGATGTCCCACGTCCCAGATAAGCCTGTCCTTTGAAAAGTCAAATACCGAGTGGAGGGCAAGAGTAAGTTCCACAACCCCAAGGTTTGAGGCAAGATGCCCGCCTGTACGGGAAACTGATTTAACCAAAAATTTACGTATTTCAAAAGCGAGCGTATCAAGCTCGGAGTCTGAAAGTGATTTTATGTCTTTTGGAGATTTAATATCTTTAAGCATTTGTAAATTCCTTTCGTATTTCTCCTGCTAAGTATAACGAACCCAAAACGCAGACAAGCTCATTTTCTTTTGCACTCAAAAGTGCGTTTTTAACAGCCATTTTAGAATTTCTTTCCAAAATGGCAGAGGGAAAATATTTCGATAATTCCTCTGCTTTTAAGCATCTTGGTAAGTTAAGCTCTGTTACAGTAACACTTCCGCCAAATTCATTTATAAGTTTTGCCGACTCTTCAAAATTCTTATCACGCATCATTGCAATCACAAAATGTACGGGGCGGTGAAGCTTTGAAAGAGATGCTAAAGTAGCTGAAATTCCGTCCGGGTTATGCGCACCGTCAATTAATAGATTGTCCTTTATTAGTTCAAATCTTGCAGGCCATTGACTTTTTTTAAATCCCTTTTTTATATTATCTTCCGATACTCCTAAAAATCTCAGTGCTGCCTCGGCAAGAGAGGCGTTTTCTTTTTGAAAATCGCCATTAAGACCAAGCTCAAAACCGCATTTTTCCTTTGAAAAAAGTAATTCCGACTTATTCTTTTCGGCAAATTTCTCTATTACCGCTATAGCTTCGGGATTTTGATTTTTCAAGGTCAGAACAGGGCATAATGGCTTAATTATTCCGCATTTTTCGGCGGTAATTTCGGGAATTGTATCGCCTAAATACTCGGTGTGGTCAAGTGCAATTTTTGTAATTACCGAAAGAATAGGCGACTGTATTACATTTGTTGCGTCAAGCCTGCCTCCAAGCCCTGTTTCGAGAACTACAATATCGCATTTTTGCTCAAAAAAATACATAAATGCAAGTGCTGTAATTTTTGCAAACGATGAAAGCTCTATTGAAAGTGCAGAAATCGCATTATCAAGCCTTTCGGTAAGGCGTACCAAGTCAGAATTTGAGATATTTTTTCCGTTTATTTGTATTCTCTCATTAAAAACATTTATATACGGAGATGTAAAAAGACCGACTTTTTTGCCTGTAAGACGAAGAGCCTCAGCAATCATCAAACAGACAGAACCCTTGCCGTTTGTACCCGCTACATGAATATAATCAAGACTTTCATGCGGATTGCCAAGATAATTGAGCAGCTTTATTAGATTGTCATTTCCTAAAATTTGCAAAAATTTCGGGGAGTCGGTATAGTATTTTACCGCTTTTTCATAATCCATTTTATCACCGAATTAAATATTTTCTGTCTGCTTAATTGTTTCCAGCACCTTTTCAAGCATTTTGGTATAGGTTTCGCCTTTTGCCTTTTCCTCGTCAATAACCTTTTGCGGAGCCTTAGAAACAAAACCGCTGTTTGCAAGTTTTTTATTAACCCTGTCTATTTCGGACTCTAAGCGTTTTTTCTCTGCAAAAAGTCTTTGGAGCTCTTTGTCTTTATCCAAAAGTTCACCCATGGGAATAAATATCTCGGCTGAGTCAACAACGATATTTAAAGCGCCTTTTTCAACATTTTCCTTTGATGCGGTTATAACCGTTTCGGAGGCTGATGCAAGCTTTTCAAAGAAAGCCTTACCCTGTGCAAAAATATCTGCCTTTTCGGTTACGATAATTAGTTTTGCCTTTTTTGACGGGGGAACGTTCATTTCGTTTCTGCGGAGTCTTATTGCCGAAACGGCATTCATAATAAGCTCCATTTTCTTTTCTTCATCAGGGAAATTAAGCTCGTCAGAATACTTCGGATAGTCGCTTATTACAATGCTTTCACCCGTGTGGGGGAGGTGCTGCCATATTTCCTCGGTAATAAAAGGCATAAACGGGTGCAGAAGTTTCATAGTGTTTGAAAGAACATAGGTAAGCACATATTGCGCGGTTTTTCCCGTTGGATTTTCCTTGTCAAACAGACGGGGTTTTACAAGCTCGATATACCAGTCGCAGAAATTATCCCAGATAAAGTCATAAAGCTTTGAAACTGCAACGCCAAGTTCAAATTTGTCAAGATTTTCGGTAACTTCACGGCAGAGAGTATTGTATTTTGACAATATCCATTTATCCTCAAGCTGAAGCCGGGAAATATCGGGCAGTTTATTCTCTTCAATATCAAGATTCATAAGTGTAAACCTTGATGCATTCCAAATTTTGTTCGCAAAATTACGGCTTGCCTCGACGCGTTCAATATAAAAACGCATATCGTTACCCGGTGCATTTCCTGTTGCCAGGGTAAAGCGGAGGGCGTCTGCACCATATTTATCTATTATCTCAAGCGGGTCAATGCCGTTACCCAGAGATTTCGACATTTTCCGCCCTTGGCTATCGCGCACAAGTCCGTGAATAAATACGTGCTTAAAAGGAACTTCTCCCGTATGCTCTAATGCGGAGAAAATCATTCTGGAAACCCAGAAGAAAATTATATCATAGCCTGTTACTAAAACGCTTGTCGGGTAAAAATATTCAAGCTCGGGCGTTTTGTCGGGCCAGCCAAGCGTTGAGAATGGCCAGAGAGCCGAAGAGAACCAGGTATCCAAGACATTTTCGTCCTGATGTACCGTTCCTCCGCAGTGCGGACAAACGGTAATATCCTCTTTGGAAACGGTAACCTTACCGCATTCATCACAGTAAAATGCCGGTATTCTGTGGCCCCACCAAAGCTGACGGGAGATACACCAGTCAAGTACGTTCTCCATCCAGTTCATGTAGGTTTTTGAAAAACGTTCGGGAACAAATTTGGTATCGCCATTTTTTACTGCCTCAATAGCGGGCTTTGCAAGAGGTTTCATTTTTACAAACCACTGTTTTGAGATAATAGGCTCAACAGATGTTCCGCAACGGTAGCATACGCCTACATTATGCGTGTGGTCCTCAACCTTTACCAAAAGTCCCTGCTCTTCCAAATCGGCAACCATTGCCTTTCTGCATTCATATCTGTCCATGCCGCAGTATTTTCCTGCATACTCGTTCATTGTTGCGTCGTCATTCATAACCTTTATCTTTTCAAGATTATGGCGCTCGCCTACTTCAAAGTCGTTAGGGTCGTGTGCAGGTGTGATTTTTACACAGCCTGTTCCGAATTCCTTGTCAACATATTCGTCGGCAATTACAGGTATTTCTCTGCCTACAAGCGGAAGAATAAGCGTTTTTCCAATAAGGTTTTTATAACGCTCATCTTCAGGATTTACCGCAACGGCGGTATCTCCGAAAAGGGTTTCAGGTCTTGTGGTTGCAATAATTACAAACTCATCGCTGTCCTTTACTGGATACTTGATATGCCAGAAATGACCTGCCTGCTCTTCGTGTTCAACCTCCGCATCTGAAAGCGCAGTTATACAGTGCGGACACCAGTTTATAATTCTTGAGCCTTGGTAAATAAGACCTTTGTTATATAGATTTACAAATACTTCCCGTACAGCCTTTGAACAGCCCTCGTCCATTGTAAAGCGCTCTCTGTCCCAATCGCAGGAAGAACCGATTTTCTTAAGCTGGTTTATAATTCTTCCGCCGAAGTGTTTTTTCCAGTCCCAGACGCGCTCCAAAAAAGCGTCGTAACCCAAATCATAGCGGGTAAGACCCTCATTTACGCGTAACTGTTCTTCAACCTTAATTTGAGTTGCAATACCTGCGTGGTCGGTACCGGGAATCCAAAGCGCATTATACCCTTGCATTCTCTTATATCTTATAAGAATATCCTGAAGGGTTTCGTCAAGCGCGTGTCCCATATGGAGCTGACCTGTAACGTTTGGGGGAGGGATTACAATGGTAAACGGCTCCTTTTTGGAGTCGACTTCCGCGTGAAAATACCCCTTTTCCACCCAATTTTTATAAATTCTGTCCTCAAACTCGGACGGATTGTAATTTTTAGAAATATTTTTGTTATCGTCCATAACTTCCTCCTTACGCTGGTACATAAAAATACAATCTACATTATGGCATTTTTTTCTCAATTTGTCAAGGAAAATAAGAATATTAGCGGACTTATCTGAATAAATATATTATAAGCCAAATTTATTGGAAAAATTTACTTATGAAATAGGAGGAGAGAAACAAAATGGAAAATTATGCGGCAAATAATCACGCGGAGGTAATCGGAATAGTAAGCGACGAACCAAAATTCAGCCACGAAATATACGGTGAGAAATTTTATATTTTTACCTTAAAAATTCCGAGACTTTCGGGAACGAGCGACAGGGTGAAAATTATGGTTTCAGACAGACTTTTGGCAGATGTGGAGATTGTGACGGGAGACGTTATTGAAGTGGAGGGGCAGTTCCGATCATATAACGATTATGAGAACGGGGACAATCGGCTTGTACTCACGGTATTTGCAAAGGATATAAGGAAGAGCGAAGAGAACAGGGAGAAAAACCCAAATTCCCTTTATTTAAACGGTTTCATTTGTAAAGAGCCTGTTTACAGGACTACGCCGTTTGGGCGGGAAATAACCGACCTTTTGCTTGCTGTTAACAGAAGCTACAACAAATCTGATTATATTCCCGTTATTGCGTGGGGCAGGAATGCGCGTTACTGCAAAAATATCAATATCGGCGACAATATAAAGGTCTGGGGACGTATTCAATCAAGGATTTATCAAAAGCATATTTCAGAAGAAGAGGTAATTGAGAAAACAGCATATGAAGTGTCGGTAAGCCGAATGGAAATGGTTTGACGGCGCAGAAAAGCAAAGGAGGAATAAAATGTGGATATAAAGCTTATAGGAGAAAAGCGGGCAATACTGATAAAGGTAGACGGAGAACTTGACCATCATATGGCAGGGAAGATAAAGGACGCGGCGGACAGGAAAATGCGTTCAACAAATGCGGTAAACGTAATTTTTGACCTTTCTGATATGACATTTATGGATTCTGCAGGAATAGGTGTTATGATGGGAAGATACAAAAAAGCGCGTACGCTTGGCGGTAAGACCGCAGTTTTCGGAACAAACGCACAGACCTTACGTATAATAAAAATGTCCGGTATGGATAAGATTATAAAAATAGTGCCCGGATTTGAAAAGGCTATACGATACATAGACAAGGGGGAAATATACAATGGATAACACTATGAATACAGAATTTTTAAGTATATCGGAAAATGAGAGTTTTGCAAGGGTTGTGGCGTCTGCCTTTGCTGCACAACTTAATCCTACAGCGGCAGAGATTGCCGAGATTAAGACGGCGGTTTCCGAGGCGGTTACAAACGCTATAATTCACGGATATGAAAACAGTACGGGGATCGTTCGTATTGAAGGGAAAATACATAAAAATGAGCTTGAAATTTCGGTTATTGATTATGGCTGGGGTATATCGGATATAGAAGAAGCGAGAAAACCGCTCTTTACAGGCAAACCAGAGCTTGAGCGTTCCGGTATGGGATTTTCCATAATGGAGAGTTTTATGGACAGCGTAGATGTTATAAGCAGTCCCGGTGAAGGGACAACTGTAAAGATGACAAAAACAATAGAAGAGTAGGAATGCTATGGAGGTTTATGCAAGCAGAAATGCAGAATTGCTGTCGAGGTATAAAAACGGCGACAGAACTGCAAGGGATTTACTGTGCAGTGAAAATATGGGACTTGTCAAAAAAATTGTTTCAGGATTTTCAAAAAGCGGTATATCAAACAAGGATTTAATTCAGACGGGAGCAATAGGACTTATAAAGGCAATAGACAATTTTGATACCTCGGTAGGCGTAAAATTTTCCACATATGCAGTGCCTATGATACTTGGCGAAATAAAACGCTTTCTGCGCGATGACGGTCTTATAAAGGTCAGCAGGAGTTTGAAACAGGCTTCAAGCAAGGGTATAAAAGCAAGAGAAGAACTGAAAAAAATATTGGGAAGAG
>JAIKVQ010000097.1 GCA_024685565.1 Bacillota bacterium | reverse complement strand
ATTATCCCGAAAAGGCAGGAAAAAACAATCTGGAAAAATGTATGTCCTGTAATAAACTGCATCAAAGGCGCTACAAATTCGGTCACAAATCCCAAAATTATATTTACCAATAAGATAAATATAAAGATTTTTACCGAATGTATAACCGCCGACTTCAAAATTCCGTCGTCACAGCTTTCGCAGTTGCCGTGGAAATGATGCTCTTCCTCTTTTTGAGAAACTTCAATATCGGTTTTTACCGCAAAATCAATCAAAAATCCGAACACTACCGCTGATACAAACTTTATGCCGATAAGCGCAAGCATACTGTAAAATTTGTCGGGGTGTGCTATCAAAATCGGGATTGCCTCATCTGATGTGGCAATAAAAATTGCAATCATCGTTCCCAAAGAAATAGCCTTTTTTGAAAAAAGCTCCGACGCTATTACTGAAAATCCACACTGCGGAACTGTTCCAAATACTGCGCCTAAAAGAGGTCCTGTTTTTTTGGATTTTGCAAAAAGGCTATGCACAAAATTATTGTTTTTATGTTCTAAATACTCGACCAACAGATATATCACAAACAGCAACGGCAAAAGTCGCGCTGCATCCAAAAAAGAGTCTAAAAATAATTCTTTCATATAATCCCACTATCCTTCATTTCTTTAAGCGCCATTATTATGCCAAGCTTTGCAGATTCGTATATCACTCCGCCCTGCATATACACGCTGTACGGCGCGCGCATAGGCCCGTCAGCGCTAAGCTCGATTGATGAGCCTTGATTAAAAGCTCCTGCCGCCATTATTACATCATCACTATAACCCGGCATATAACTCGGCACAGGAGATGCATATGCGTCAATCGGAGAGCCTTTTTGTATGCCGCGGCAGAAGGCGCAAAGCGCCTCGGGTGTCTTTAATTTTATCATCTGCACTATATCATGCCTGATTTCCTTTGCCGACGGCTCTGCAATATACCCTAATTTTTCAAAAACAGCTGCGCAAAGAGTTGCGGTTTTGAGTGCTTGCGCTACAACATGCGGTGCAAAGAAAAATCCCTGATACAAAGCTTTATTAAGTCCCAGCGTTGCGCCGTTTTCCCTTCCTATGCCAACGCTTGAAAGGCGGTTTGCACAAAGCTTTACCAAATCCGCACGTCCCGCGATATATCCGCCTGTCGGCGCGATAGACGCGCCTGCATTTTTTATGAGCGAACCGCCCATCAGGTCAACACCATATGCGGTGGGTTCCCTGTCGTCAACAAATTCGCCGTAACAATTATCCACCAAAACAAGTGTTTCGGGTGAGGTGGATTTTACAAATTCAGTCATTTCGCCTATTTCACAGCTTGAAAATGTCCTGCGGTCAGCGTATCCCTTAGAGCGCTGTATCCATACGGCTTTTATACTGTTTTCGGTTAAATGCTTTCTTATACTGTCATAATCGGGATTTCCATTTCCCAAAAGAGGTATTTCTTTATATTTTATACCAAAATCCGCAAGCGAGCCTCCGCCCGACTCGCCTGTTATGCCGATAACTTCCTCTAAGGTATCGTAAGGTTTTCCCGTTATCGCCAAAAAGGTATCGCCAGGGCGCAAAACGGCAAAAAGCATAGTAGAAAGGGTATGCGTTCCTGAGATAAAATTGTGCCGAACGAGCGCATCTTCTGCCTCAAACACCTGCGCATATACTTTATCCAAAGTATCACGTCCGTAATCATATGTTCCATACCCCGATGATGCAATAAAACACTCGCTGGAAACCCTGTTATCCGCAAACGCTTTCATAACCTTAAGCGTGCCAAGCTCCGCCATTTCCTCTATATGCGAAAACTGTCCCGCAATCTCGTCTTCCGTTTCCTTTATAAGTTTAAGCACATCTTGGCTTGCGCCAAACTGCTTCGTCAAAAATTCAATCTTGTCCATAGGTTTTTCTCCTTTGATACAAATATTGATTATATATCATTTTCTACCATTTTGCAATATATTTAAAAAAAGAATTGTAATACTTGAATCTTTGTGATAAAATTTCGGTAAAAGAGGGATTTAAATGAGAATTTTAAGCAGTTGTACCCTATGCCCAAGGCGTTGCGGTACAGACCGCGAAAGCGGAAAAATCGGCTTTTGCGGTGCAGATAATACTATTAAAATTGCACGATGCGACCTGCACTTTTGGGAAGAACCATGCATTTCCGGCAAAAACGGCTCAGGAACGGTGTTTTTTTCGCATTGTTCTATGAGATGTGTTTACTGTCAAAATCACAAAATCAGTCATTTGGGTATGGGTAAAACTGTTTCGGTAAGTGAGCTTGCAGACTGTTTTTTAACTCTTTCCGAAAAGGGTGCAAACAACATAAATTTAGTTACTCCCACGCATTACGTACCGCAAATTATTGAAGCGGCTAATATTGCAAAAAGTAATGGACTTACTCTTCCAATAATCTACAATTCAAGCGGATATGAAAACACAGAAACCATAAAAATGCTTGACGGGACAGTTGACGTATATCTTCCCGATATGAAGTATTTTGACGACCGTTATGCCCTGCGCTATTCGGGTGCAAAAAACTATTTTGAAATTGCGTCAAGAGCAATTTCCGAGATGTTTTCGCAGGTAGGAAAGTGCGTTTTTGATGAAAGGGGAATAATAAAAAAAGGCGTAATCGTACGCCATTTGCTGCTTCCGCATCTTCTGTTTGACAGTAAGAAAATCATAGATTACCTTTTCAAAACCTACGGCGATGACATTTTTATCAGCATTATGAATCAATATACGCCTGTAGCAACCCTGCCAAAAGCTTTTCCGGAGCTCGGCGAAAAGATAAGTGAAAAATACTATAATTCACTTGTCGATTACGCCGTAAAGCTTGGCATAAAAAATGCCTATATACAAGAGGGCGAAACAGCAAAAGAGAGTTTTATACCCGAGTTTTTCGGTGAATAAAACCCTCTTTTTTTTACACATTAAACCTGAACAGAACTATATCTCCGTCCTTCATAACATAATCCTTGCCCTCTGAACGCACCAGACCTTTTTCTTTTGCAACCGCCATACTTCCGCATTCCATAAGGTCGTTATACGAAACCACCTCTGCACGGATAAATCCCCGCTCGAAATCCGAATGAATTTTCCCTGCCGCCTGCGGTGCTTTTGTGCCTTTTTTAATTGTCCACGCCCTTACTTCAGGCTCACCTGCCGTAAGATAGCTGATAAGTCCTAAAAGCGTGTAGCTTGCCTTTATAAGTCTGTCAAGTCCCGATTCGTTCATTCCAAGCTCTTCTAAGAACATTTCCTTCTCCTCTTGGTCAAGCTGGGCAATCTCCTCTTCAATTTTTGCCGAAACAGGCATAACCTGCGCGTTTTGGGCTTTTGCAATTTCCTTTACCTTGTTTACATATGGGTTATTTTCTATGCCCTTTTGGAAGTCGTCCTCGGCAACGTTTGCGGCATAAATTACAGGTTTCATTGAAATCAAGGCAATCTCTTTCATTATTTCCAGTTCAGACTCTGTATAATCAAGACTGCGGGCTGACTTTCCGTCCTCTAATGCCGATTTCACTCTTTCTAAAAGTTCAAGCTCTCCCGCAAGACTTTTATCACCCTTTAAGGCTTTTTTTGTACGGTCAATACGCCTTTCAATAATTTCTATATCGGAAAAAATAAGCTCTAAATCTATCGTTTCAATGTCACGCTGCGGATCAACAGTACCCTCTACGTGGGTAATATTTGCATCCTCAAAGCACCGTACCACATGTACTATTGCATCAACCTCGCGGATATGCGATAGAAATTTATTTCCAAGTCCCTCGCCTTTTGACGCACCCTTTACAAGTCCAGCAATATCTACAAACTCAATATATGCTCTTGTGACTTTTTTGGGATTATACATTTTCGCAAGCGCATCAACACGTTCATCAGGAACATCTACAACGCCGATATTCGGCTCTATTGTGCAAAATGGATAGTTCGCCGATTCCGCTCCCGCTTTTGTTATTGCATTAAAAAGTGTTGACTTCCCTACATTAGGAAGTCCTACTATTCCTAATTTCATTTATCCTTACATCTCCTTATTCATTAAAGCAAATGAAAATGCACAATAAGCGTTGCAAATACAATAGATACAGTTGATAAAAGCTTTATCAATATGTTAATAGATGGTCCCGATGTATCCTTAAACGGGTCACCCACAGTATCTCCCACAACTGCTGCCTTATGCTGGCTACTGCCTTTTCCTTCAAGTTCTCCGCCTTCGATATATTTTTTTGCATTATCCCAAGCACCGCCTGAATTGGACATCATTATAGCAAGCAAAAATCCTGTAACGGTAGCACCGCCGAGCATTCCTATAACGCCGTTCGGTCCTAAAATAAGTCCTGTTATAACCGGCGCTGCTATCGCAATAACCGTCGGTAATACCATTTCTCTAAGACTGGAACGGGTGCAGATATCTATACATCTTGCGTAATCCGCATCTTTTTCACCTGTCATAATTCCCTTTATTTCTCTGAATTGACGTCTTACCTCAATAACAACGCTTTGTGCAGCTCTGCCAACAGATTCCATAGTAAGTGCCGCAAAAACAAAAGGAAGACAGCCGCCAATGAATAAGCCCACCAAAACAGACGGGTTCATAATGCTCATATTAAGCACAAAATCGCTTGGTGCTACGGTCTTAATTTTATCTACATACGATGCCATAAGGGCAAGTGCAGTCAGTGCCGCAGAACCTATTGCAAATCCTTTGCCCGTTGCGGCAGTAGTATTTCCCAAAGAATCCAAAGCGTCTGTTCTCTCTCTTACTTTATGATCAAGACCTGACATCTCGGCAATTCCGCCTGCATTATCTGCAACAGGACCATATGCGTCGGAAGCAAGCGTGATTCCCAGCGTTGAAAGCATTCCAACCGCCGCCAAGGCAATAGAGTAAAGTCCTCTTTCTGCGTCGCCCATTCCTCCTATAAAATATGAAACCAATATACAAAGTGCCACTACAATTATCGGAAATGCTGTTGACAGCATTCCAAGACTCATTCCTTCAATAATTATTGTTGCCGAGCCTGTTTTTGACGTCTTTGCAAGGTCTTTTGTAGGTTTATATGTGTCAGAGGTGAAATACTCTGTACCGCGTCCTATCAGCACTCCCGATAAAAGTCCTGCTAAAACTGCAGCATAAAGGCTTATATTTTCTTTTCCCATGACAAACCATACAAGCGGAAAAGCTGCTATTGCGACAATTACTGAACTTACTGATGTTCCGCGTCTTAATGCCTTTAACAAGAATTTCTGCTCCGCATTTTCACCTGTTTTAACAAAAAACGAGCCAACAACAGACGCTATAATTCCCACAAATGCCATAAACATAGGCAGCGCTAAAGCATTTATACTTCCGAATGCCGCAACACCCAGCGCGCTTGCCGATACTATTGAGCCGAAATAAGACTCATAAAGGTCAGCGCCCATTCCTGCCACGTCACCGACATTGTCACCAACATTATCCGCGATTACTGCAGGGTTTCTCGGATCATCTTCAGGTATATCGGTTTCTACCTTTCCTACAAGGTCTGCCCCTACATCTGCAGCTTTTGTAAACACACCTCCGCCGACTCTGGCAAATAGTGCCATAGATGATGCTCCCATTCCGAAAGTTACCATAGTCGCGGCAATTTCCGAGGTGGTGCATTTAAAAACATAATTTAACAAAACGAACCATACCGATATATCCAAAAGACCGAGTCCCACAACCGCAAAACCCATTACCGAACCCGCCGAAAAGGCAACATTAAGTCCCTTGTTCAAGCTATTGGTACAAGCATTTGCTGTTCGTGCATTTGAAGAAGTCGCAATTTTCATACCTATAAATCCTGCCAGTGCCGAATACATCCCGCCGGTCACAAATGCAAAGGGCACAAAAACAGACAAAAACCCGAAAGCAGACAGCACAATAAGAAGCGCGAACATAGCTACAAAAAATATTGTCACCACTTTATACTGTCTTTTAAGGTAAGCATCTGCTCCTGTTCTTATGTAATTTGCAATTCTCTGCATATCACTGTTCCCTTCCGAAAACAAGAGTACCTTTTTAGCCTTTATACCTGCAAATAAAAGTGCAATAAAAGCCCCCAGAAATGTTGTTATCGCAAGATATAAGTTCATTATTTCAACCCTTTCTTAATGTAAATTACCATTTTTGCGTATATCAGTAGTCCGATTATACTACTTAAACCCTGTTTTGTCAAGTGCAAAGCCCTTTTAATTCTCTATCGATTTGGACAAATTTACAAAATTCTCTTTATTATTTTTTGCATTTATGGTATAATACATTTGTTAAAGTAACTTTGAATGAGATGAGGATTTGCTATGAGTAACAAAATTCTAATAGTTGACGATGAAAGAAATATAGTTGAGCTTTCCAAATTATACCTTGAAAAAGAGGGATTTGTGACAGTCTGTGCTTATGACGGAGAGGAGGCTCTTCAAATTTTCGAAAACGAGGCACCCGAACTTGTTATCCTTGATATTATGATGCCGAAAAAGGACGGATGGCAGGTTTGCAGGGAAATACGCAAAACCTCTCAGGTTCCTATTATTATGCTGACTGCCAAATCGGACACCTTTGACAAGGTTTTAGGCTTAGAGCTGGGAGCTGATGACTATATGACAAAGCCCTTTGAGCCAAAAGAGCTCGTTGCAAGGGTTAAAGCGGTACTGCGACGCAGTGAAACTCAGAAAGACACAGATAAAAAAGAAGTGACTTTTCCTAATCTTTCAATAAATATTGAAAACTATGAGCTTAAAATCAACGGTGAATCGGTTGACGCACCCCCAAAGGAAATTGAACTTTTATACTTTCTTGCACAGAACCCTAACAGAGTTTATACACGTGAACAGCTTTTGGACAAAGTTTGGGGATTCGATTACTTCGGCGATTCGCGTACCGTCGATGTGCACATAAAGAGGCTCCGCCAAAAACTTGAAGTAGCACAAGAGAACTGGCAATTAAAAACTGTTTGGGGTGTTGGATATAAATTTGAGGTAAAATAAATGTTAAAAACCATATTTCAAAAGCTTTTTTGGACAAGTACCGCTATTATTCTTGTTGTAGTTACGCTTATTTCGGTTTCTATGCTCGGTCTTTTAAATAATTACATAGTCCGAGAGCGTATGCATTACTCAAAAAGAGCAGCGGAAAGTATTGAATACCTAACTACCGAAGTTGCTATGGATACAGAAGATACACGTCTTAAAATGGCGTATAATTCCACGCTTGCTTCCTGGTCAATGATATTGGGTGCAGATATAACCGTCATAAATATGGAAAAGAATATTTTTGCGGCAACCGATAATACCGAAACCGTACCTGATTATGTCATAAACGGCGTGCTTTCGGGGGATACTGTAAATAAATTTATTAGGGATTCCAAAAGAAAACTCCACAGAAACATTATCGGTATCCCTATAACATATCGTAACGAAACCTTGGGAGGAATTTTCTTCTTCTTTCCGCCAAATATTATGCGAAGTACCCTTCAGCAATTTTCTCACATAATATTTATTTCACTCATAATTGCTTTGATTATCGCTCTTGTTTTGATATATTTCAGCTCGCGTTCCGTTTCAAAACCGCTTAAAGAAATTAACGATGCAGTTCTTGAAATAGCTTCAGGCAAATTTGATAAGCGCGTCAGCGTTTCAGCGACAGACGAAATATCACAGCTTGCCTCAAGTTTTAACTACATGGCAGATTCTTTGGAGCATTTAGAGGAAATGCGTACAAGCTTCATTTCTGATGTTTCGCACGAGCTGCGCACACCTATGACCTCAATATCGGGATTTGTTTCAGGCATTTTGGACGGTACGATTCCCAAAGAACGCCAAAACGAATATTTAGAGCTTGTTTTGGAGGAATCGATAAGACTTGTGCGACTTACAAGCGAAATGCTTGAGATGACAAAAATGACTTCACACGGGTATAAACTATCTATAAAGGACTTTGACTTAGCAGAGGTGGCACGCCTTTGTATAATAGGTGCAGAAAAGGAAATTGACGCAAAAGGACTTGAACTTGAAGTAGATTTTGAGAAGGACAGTATCCACGTTTTAGCCGAGCCCGACTCAATAAAGCGTGTAATAATAAATCTTTTGGACAATGCTGTAAAGTACAGCTTTGAAAATTCAAAAATAGATATAAAAGTTTTTTCGCAGGACGAACATATTGTTTTTGAAATTTCAAACATAGGGACTGGCATAGACGAGGCAGATTTGCCGTATATTTTTGATAGGTTCTATAAATCCGACAAATCGCGGAATCGCGAAAATGGAGGGGCAGGTCTGGGACTTTCCTTTGTGAAAAATATACTTAATCTTCACTCACAG
>JAIKVQ010000031.1 GCA_024685565.1 Bacillota bacterium | reverse complement strand
TGAATTCATACTTGATTTAGGCGCAATTTTAACAATTAAACTTGCAGTAGATGCAGTTAAAAACGCCATTACAACAGCTATTACAAGCGCACTTGGAGGTAGTTTAGCCACATCTTCCTCACTGACTTTGAATATACCTATTTCAGAGATAGCTATCACTGCGGGCATTGTTTACTTTGCAGCAAAAGCAATTCAACGCGAGCTTCCCGGTCAAGATGAGGTTGAGACTTCAACCGAGGCTGGCGAACAGCATGAAATTGATAAGCAGAAACAGCTCGAGGAAGAGGAAAAAAAGTATAACGAATATCTTGATGAAAGAATAAAGAAGTATAGTGGTTATTTAAAGTATTTATCAAAAGGTACTACTATAGAGAAAAAAGCACTTGATATAGAGCAAAAGATGAAAGACATTGCCGCCGATAAATCAATATCTGACGAAAGACGTGCAAAGCTTTTAAATAGTGAAGCTCAATCGCTGCTATATTTATATGAATACATGATTCATGACTTGGAAGAGCTTGAAAAGCAAGGGAAGCTAAATGATAAGTATCTTGTAAGTTATGATTCTAACTTAAACAAAGTTAATGCAAGGCTTAAAACTTTTGGTGAACTCACACCCAATATAGGCACTGCAGCTGAATCCTTTAAACATTTAAATGATAAAACAAAAGAAACAAAAAAATCATACCAGGACTTTGCGAACACGCTCAAAAATAATGATAGCGTTTTACTAAATACAGCCGATAACATAGGTGTTGTTGCAAAAGAAGCTGATGATGCGGCAACTGAGACCGATGATTTATCGAAAGGCCTTGGCAGAATACCCAGAAACACCGAAGCAAAAGTCGGAATGAGTGTAACCGGTCAAAGTTTAGCTGACTTAGCTAAAAGCACTTTGGATTCATTAAACACATACAGTAATAATCCGGCCAAGCCTAAGACAGATTTACAGGTTACAGGACAAGATAAAGTCGATACTGCTAAAAACTCGCTGACAGTATTGGATAAAACCAATGCCAAACCAAAAGCAGACATACTTGTAACAGGTAAAGACAAGGTTGACGAGGCCAAGAAGTCCATAACAGACTTACAGAAGAGGGACAACAGTATTTCGGTAGAAATAAATCCACCCAAGCAGAATATCATATCCAAGACATGGAATGATGCATGCGAAACAATTAAAAAAGCTATAAATAGCGGATTAATTGACCCATTAAACAATCTTACTATTACAATGGCAAATTTGGGCGGTGGCATTACCAGTATGTTTGGCGGTGTAAGCAGCAGTAGCGGAGGGCAGAAAATAGGAGCAAACGCTCATAACAATGCACCGACAACACAAAAGCTCTTCACCATCCCTAAGCTTGCAACCGGCGCCGTGATACCACCGAACAGAGAATTTCTTGCGGTACTTGGTGACCAGAAGAATGGAACCAATATTGAAACACCTCTTTCCACTATGGTGGAGGCATTCAGAATGGCACTCGATCAGCGGGAAAATACGGCCGATAAAGCTCCGATAGAACTAAGTATTAACGGAAGACTGTTGGCAAGGGCTGTCTGGGATGAGCAGGACAAGAGATATAAGCAGGTCAAATAGGAGGCTGCGATGGCTGATTTTAAGGGATATCTGCTAAAAGCAGCAGGTAAAAGCAATATATTTCCTCATGATTATATGGCTATAAAGTCATGGAAGGGATCACCAAACAACAGAAGAGAGATCAAGGCTTACAGGGATGACTATACGCAGAATCTTACAAGGATTCCTGCGAACGGTCTGAAAAGCACATTTTCCTTTGAAACAATGGATGATCTTAACCTTGCAGCTATTGAAGAAATAAAAGCATTTTTTGACGCTGCAACAACCAATGCGCAGGAAAGAAAAGTATATCTCGAATACTGGAACCAGGAAGAACTCCAATACAAAACAGGCTATTTCTACAGACCGAATACGGAATTCCCTATAAACAGTATATCGGAAAACGACATACTCCACGGCCCGGCCTTTATGGAATTCATAGAATATTAAGGAGACGCAATGCAGCTTAACAGAAGGACTGTCATAACAATCAACGGCAGAGATATCACGTCCAGGATAACATCCGGAACAATAAGGATATCAGAAATGATAGCCAATGAAGAATTCAGGTTCGGTGAGCTGTGCATTGATATGTTCGAGTGCCAGATTTACGGTTTCGATAACGACGTGAGTGGGCAGGAAATATTTGTTAACTGCATCGAAAATCCTGATCCTGGTATTTTGGCCGTAAACGATGGCAGGCTTGCCGTGAGTGACGGTAATCTCGGACTTTCAAGAGGAACATCAACGCGCCTATTTACCGGAGTGATAGACAGTTGCAAAAGAGATTATACCAATACATACAGAGACATAGTCGCCTATAATTTTACCAAAAGAGATTACGACGTCACATCATGGTGGAATCTTTTCTGGGACGGGAAAAGTGTTGCGACACTTAAAGAAATCAGACAATCTCTTAATACATACTTAGGCATTACGGAAATCAATAAGGCACTTCCTAATGATAACCTTGAAATAAGTTCATCCGGGCTGAGTGTTAACGGAATAACCTATGAATATGTTATTAGATGCATAGGCGAGCTTCAGAGGTGCTTTCCTCATATAAACCGCGATGGCTTAATGGAATATATCACTCTTGGTGATAATACCCATACTCTTGATGGACTTTACGAGAAGAACAGAAGCGAATGGAAGGATGTCAATGCGGAAAAAGTAACGGGAGTAGCAGTTTATTCAACATCGGATGATTGCGTACAGAGCTACGGAAGTATGACC
>JAIKVQ010000016.1 GCA_024685565.1 Bacillota bacterium | reverse complement strand
AAAATGTCAATAGAAATTGTAAACAAAATACAGATTTTTTTTGCATAAAAATTCAACAAAATGAAAAAAAATACAAGAAAAAAACCGACAAAGCATTTTGTCGGTTGCGGATTAGGAATCGTTTATAAGCATTTTTAAGATTATTATTTAATCTGTAATCGGATTCGGTCGGCTACCATCGCAATAAATTCAGAATTTGTAGGCTTACCCTTGCCCGTATCGATTGTATAACCGAAAATCTGATTCATTGTTTCAGGACGGCCGCGGCTCCAAGCGACTTCTATGGAATGTCTTATTGCACGTTCAACTCGGGATGAGGTCGTGCTGTACTTCTTTGCGATGACTGGATAAAGCTGCTTTGTTATGTAATTTAAAAGCTCCATATTTTCAACCACCATCATAATGGCAGTTCGTACATACTGATAACCCTTTATATGAGCGGGAACACCCAGCTCGTGTATAAAATCAGTTACCAAAGCCTCTAAATCATAAGATTTTTTGTCGTCCTTTGCAAGGACCTCAAAGCTTGTCCTGCCTGAGCGTGAGCCAAAGCTTTTGATTGTGTCGTAGATAGCTTCGTTAGTCTGCGGTTTTAACAGAAAATATTCGCAGCCGGCGTCTTGGCACGCCGTCATAATTCTGTTGCTTGCAGTTACCGAAAGGGCAATGCACATAGGCTTTTTGGCGAGGTGTGAATTCTGAAGTCTTCCCAAAACACTAAGTCCGTCGCGCTTGGGCATAATAATGTCTAAAAGCACAATGTCGGGCTTCATCTCCATAATCATTCCGTACGCCTCTTCGCCGTCGTATGCAACATCTACAGCCGCAATCCCTTCTTTGGTTTTCAGATAATCATAAAGACTGTCTGCAAACGCCTTGTTGTCATCTGCTATAAGTACAGATACTTTTTCCATAAAAATTCCTCCTTAGAAATGCTTTTATAAACGAAAAAAAGCACCTTTCGTACTTATTCTATTCAGTTGTAGGGTAATCGACCTTCAAGATAGTTGAAAGATACCTCCTTTTCATCACAATATTACCATATTTTTCCAATAATTGCAATAGTTTTTTCGCTTTTTTTGCAAATTTTTTTGGTTTATTTGATGTTTTTACATAAAATAGCGGTAAGGAGTGCCTGCGATTTAAGCAGGCACCCTTTCTATTCCATCATATTTGTCATATCAAGCATATTTTCGGCAAAGATGCCGTACCCTCGGCTTGCATCATTCACAAATACGTGCGTTACCGCTCCGACGAGCTTGCCGTTTTGTAGGACGGGACTTCCGCTCATACCCTGAACGATTCCTCCTGTTTTTTCTAAAAGAGCGTAGTCGCAAACTTTAAAGACAAAGCTCTTGCCTGACGGTTTTGCATTTTTTGACACTCTTGTAATTTCGATTTCGTATGCTTTTGGTCCTGCACCGTCAACGTCGCACAGGACTTGCGCTTTTCCCGCTTGCACCTCAAATCGCGATGCTACGGGGACAAGCGGCGCGTCTGGGACATTTTTTGAGTTTCCGTAAATTCCAACCTCGGAATTAATCCTTATATTACCTTTCTTTGTTTCGGAAAATTCGCCCAAAATTTCACCGGGACTGCCGTTTTCGCTTTTTTTCACGCTTTTTACCCTGCAATAATTTATTGAGCCTTCGCGCGCACTAAGAAGTGCGTCGGTATCATAATCGCAGATGCCGTGACCCAAGGCGGCAAAGGTGGAATTTTGAGGATTGTAAAAGGTAAGAGTTCCTATTCCTGCGGCGCTGTCCCTTACCCAAAGACCTACAAGATAGGAATTTGCCTCTCTTGAATAAACTGCTGTAACGGGCAGTTTTAAGGCGTTTTCATTTCGGATAACAGTGAGCAAAATATTAGGCGCGTTACTGTTTATGAGCCGTTTCAAACTGCTGTTATCCGATACAGGCACATCATTTACTGCTGTAATCCTGTCGCCTGCCAGAATACCTGCTTTTTTTGCAGGTTCTTCCAACGCTCCGTTAGAGTCGGTAACATTTCCTATACCTATTACTAATACACCGTTGGTGTAAAGCTTTACTCCTATTGCCTCTCCCGACGGAATAACGCTGCATGTCGGCTCAACTGAAACACTGACCGTCTTTATCGGAAAGAGGTCAAAAAGCATTACATCACATTCATAATTACCTGTTTTATAGTTGTCGGCTTTTGCGGACATTCCTAAAAGCATATTTAGTTTTTGACCTTCAAATATTGTTATTTTTTCGGGAATTGAATTATAAATGGCTAAAAACAATATTAAAGGTAATAATAAAAATAACTTTTTTGAAATTTTTTTCGTTTCTTATCACCTCACAAGTCGAAACTACCTTATTAAATTAACCGATTAAAAATTTTCGATACTGCAAAAGATATTGAAGTTTTGGCTGAACTTTGAAAAATTTATAGCAATTTTTAAAAAGTTGTGATATACTCTAATAAGAAAAAAATACGGAGGAATAAATTTGAATTTAACAGGGCTTAACGATATGCAAAAGGCGGCAGTTGCCAAAGCCGACGGCCCCGTTCTTATTCTGGCGGGTGCAGGAAGCGGCAAAACTACCGTTTTGGTAAACAGGATTGCATATATAATAGAAACAAAAAATATACATCCATACAATATTTTGGCGATTACCTTTACAAATAAGGCGGCAAATGAAATGAAGGAAAGGGTAAATGCCATAATCGGCGAGCTTTCAAAGGATATGTGGATTTGCACATTTCATACGGCGTGCGTGCGGATTTTGAGGTCGCATATCGGCATTTTGGGATTTGAGCAGGGGTTTGTAATTTATGACAGCGCTGATACAAAAACGGTAATGAAGGAATGTTACAAAGAGCTTGACATAGACGAGAAAAACTACCCTTACCGTGCGGTTCTATCCATAATTTCAAAGGCAAAGGATGATATGCTATCTCCCGACGAATTTTATGAGAGGGCAAAGGGCGATTACCGCAGGACACGGATTGGCGAAATATACGAGCTTTATCAAAAAAAATTAAAGGCAAATAATGCACTGGATTTTGATGATATTTTGTTTTTTGCGGTAAAAATTTTGGAAGAAAATCCCGAAATTTTAGAAAAGTATCAAAATCGGTTTCAGTACATAATGGTGGACGAGTATCAGGACACCAATAATTCGCAGTACAAGTTTATAAGTATGCTCGCAAAAAAGCATAAAAACATTTGCGTTGTGGGTGATGATGACCAAAGCATCTATAAGTTCCGCGGTGCGAACATACAGAATATTTTAAATTTTGAGGATACCTTCCCCGAAAGCACGGTAATTAAACTTGAGCAGAATTACCGCTCAACTTCAACTATTTTGGACGCGGCGAATGCGGTAATACATAATAACAGGGGAAGAAAGAATAAGTCGCTCTGGACGGAAAACGAAAAGGGCGCAAAAATCAAAATGCATATAGGCTATAACGAGCGCGACGAGGCGCTTTATATTGCAAATGAGATAGAAAAGGCGCACAAAAAGGGCGAAAAATATGCTGATTTCGCGGTTTTGTACCGAACAAATGCGCAGTCGCGTATTATAGAGGAATTGCTTATGCGGAGCGGTATTCCGTACAAAGTACTTGGCGGACTAAGATTCTATGACAGAAAGGAAATAAAGGATGTTATCGCATATTTGCGGTTGATACATAACGTAAATGACAGCTTAAGCTTTGAACGTATAGTAAACGAGCCAAAGCGCGGTATAGGCAAAACTACTGTAGATAAAGTTTCACAAATGGCATCAGCTTTAGATTTAAGCTCATTTGAGATTGCGAAAAATGCAAATGTATATCCTGAGCTTTCACGTCAAGCGGCAGGACTTATTGAGTTTTGCGCTATGATACTTTCGCTTAAAAAGGCGGAAAAGACAATGCGCCTTACCGAATTTGCCGAAAAAGTGCTGAATGATACGGGATATATGCCTGCTTTGATGATAGAAAATTCTGTGGAGGCAAAAACGAGAATAGATAATTTAGGCGAATTTTTATCCGCCGTTTCGGAGTATGAAAAGTCGGAAGAAACGCCCTCTTTAGCTGGATTTTTGGAGAGCGTTTCGCTTGTTTCGGATATTGACGCATATGATGAAAATGACGATACCTGCGTGCTTATGACAATTCATTCCGCAAAGGGACTTGAATTTGAAAATGTATTTTTAAGCGGTATGGAGGAGGGTTTGTTTCCTTCGGTAAGGTCTATGGACAGCAGCGAGGATTTGGAGGAAGAGCGCCGTCTTTGCTATGTTGCAATAACAAGAGCAAAGCGTCAGCTTTATGTAACTTCGGCAAAAAGCCGTACCGTTTACGGACAGACAACACATCAAGTAAATTCGCGGTTTTTAAAGGAAATACCAGACGAATATCTTATAGAGGACGGGGTTTCGCCTGTTGATAGGCTGGGAGACAGTATACAAATTCCCCAGT
>JAIKVQ010000014.1 GCA_024685565.1 Bacillota bacterium | reverse complement strand
AGAGATAATAAATGCAGACGGTACCGAAAACCGTATTCTTTTGGAGGAGGGGCTCGAAAAAGCAGAGTCTTTTGTTACTCTTACAAATATTGATGAAGAAAATGTGCTTTTATCCCTCTTTGCCAAGAGCAAGATGAATGGAAAAATTGTAACTAAGGTAAATCGCATTGCCTATGACAACGTCATAGACGGCCTTGACCTTGATACCGTAATATATCCTAAAAATATTACTGCTGACTATATTGTCCGATTTGTACGAGCAAAAAAGAACTCAATAGGCAGCAATATCGAAACAATGCACCTGATACTTGACGGGAAGGCAGAGGCATTGGAATTCCGTATCGGCGAGAATTCGCCGATAGCCGATATACCGCTTGAAGAGCTTAAGCTGAAAGATAATACCCGTATCGCTTGTATAAACCGTAACGGCAACATAATAACCCCCCACGGCAAAGATACTATTCATTCAAAGGATACAGTCATTATTGTAACCACTCACAAGGGTTCAAAGGATATTTCAGATATTTTTATATGAGGAACAAAGAATATGAACTACAAGATAATTATAAACACGCTCGGCTGGGTACTTAATGTAGAAGCTGCCGCTTTAGTGCTACCGCTTATCTGTGCTGTTATATATTCCGAGCCTATCGCTGCAACCTTTATCGTATGCATCTTAATCTGCGGAATTTTAGGCGCAGCCTGCACAATACCTACAATAAAAAACCGAACAATGTTTTCAAGAGAGGGCTTTGTAATCGTTGCTCTTTCCTGGATAGTTATGAGCATCTTTGGCGCTCTTCCTTTCATTATTTCAGGGTATATACCCGGCTTTACAGATGCTCTTTTTGAAACTGTTTCAGGCTTTACGACAACGGGCGCATCAATATTAACAGATGTTGAGGCATTACCTAAAGCCCTGCTGTTCTGGCGCAGTTTCACACACTTTATAGGCGGTATGGGAGTTTTGGTTTTTTTGGTCGCCATACTTCCGTTATCAGGGGGAAATAATCTTTATCTTATAAAGGCGGAAAGTCCGGGACCTTCTGTCAGCAAGCTCGTTCCCAAAATCAAGTCAACCGCCAAAATACTTTATATAATGTATATTGCTCTGACTCTTATAGAGGTTGTTTTTCTGCGTGTCGGAGGTCTTGATACCTTCTCTGCCCTGACACTTTCGTTCGGCACAGCAGGTACGGGAGGCTTTGCTATACTTAATTCAGGACTTTCTGAATACTCTCCGTACGTCCAGAATGTGATAACGGTATTTATGATTTTATTCGGCATTGATTTTTCCGTATACTATATGCTCCTCTTAGGCAAATTCCGTTCTGTAATGCGTTCGGAAGAAGTTCGGGCATATCTCGGAATAATTTTTGTTTCCATAATTGTAATAACAATCAATATACGTCCCCTATTTATGACTTTGTCAGAAACGGTACGGCACGCAGCTTTCCAGACAGCAGCCTTGGTGACTACCACGGGATTTTCTACACAAAATTTTGACAAATGGCCGGAGCTTTCAAAAACAATCCTCGTCACACTGATGTTCATAGGCGCGTCGGCAGGCAGTACAGGAGGCGGAATAAAAGTTTCGCGAATAATGATATTTATAAAGAGCATATTTAAGGAGATTAAAATTGCCGCACACCCAAAAAGCACGCATAAGGTGACTATGAACGGACGTCCCGTTGAGCATAGTGTAATCCGTGCTGTGAATGTATATATGGCGGCATATATCGTGATTTACGTGGCATCTATTCTAATAATAAGCATTGATAATATGGATTATACGACGAATTTCACAGCAGTCGTTGCAACCTTAAATAACATCGGCCCCGGTCTTGGCAAAGTCGGACCTGTCGAAAATTTCAGTGCTTTTTCGACACTTTCAAAAATAGTTCTTTCAATGGATATGCTGATAGGAAGACTTGAGATTTTCCCGATTTTGGTACTCTTTTCACCAAGCGCCTGGAGAAAGTAACAAAAACATCATAACTCCTGCCCAAATATTATGGGCAGGAGTTATTTTTTTGACCTCAAAAAAGTATAACAATCCCAAAAATTGAAAATAATAAATATATAATTCATTACAGAAATATTCTCCGTTTTTTCATTCATTACATAATTTTTAAAGGGGGATATGTGTAATGAATAAGGTTGAAATTTGCGGAGTAAATACAACTAAGCTGCCGACACTTTCAAAAGAAGAAAAGGAACAGCTTTTCATAAAAATCAAGGAGGGCGATAGACTTGCGCGCGAAACCTTTATACGGGG
>JAIKVQ010000002.1 GCA_024685565.1 Bacillota bacterium | reverse complement strand
CTATGCTGAAAGTATATGCCAAAAACTGAGGATAACTGCCAAAGAGCAGACTCGGCATAAACCGAGATGCCTCAAAAATCATAATAAGCTGTATCAAAACGGTTAAAATGCGCAGAGAATTATAAAACTTATTGGGATTTTCAGCAAGTTTAAGCGCATTTTTTGCAGACTTTTCGCCATCCTCTGCAAGTCTTTGCAGTTTGGCAACGTTTGCACCAATAACCGCCGCCTCAAAACATCTTAAAGCACCCGTAATCAGAATGAAAATAAAAATAATCATACATCGGGAGGGGAGTGAATCCAAAATCATCATCCTTTCAAAAGTTAAAGTATATGGAATATAATACCAAAAATATTCAGTAAAGTCAAATTATTTATAAATTCCGCGTTTTAGCAAAAATTTGTAAAGTTTGTTGCCCATAGGCAGCATAAGAATTTCGCTGTCGCTCAAAATCTTCAAAAGTACAACTGATACAAAATACACACCTGCTGAAATTACAATGGAAATACACACGCTTATCATATTGCTTCTCAAAATCAGCATAAAAGCGTTATATGAAATGTATGCCGCAGCACCCATAGCGAGGGCGCAGATAAGCGGTTTTACTATATGCTTTCTTAAATCTATTTTAACCGAAATATGATTTTTAAGTATGTTAAAGCTGTAAGAAAATGCGATTATCTGGCATACTACCGAGCTTATAGGTGCACCGTAAATGTTGATTTTCGGCTGTCTTATCAGGATTATGTTTAAAATCAGCTTTGCAAGACAGCCTATCAAAAGACCTGTGGCTGGTGCAAAAACCTTGCCTACACCCTGCAAAGAGCCTGAAAGGGTTTGATTAAGCGCGGTAAATATCATAGCAACCGCACTTATCTGCAAAAGGTCGTAACCCAAGCGCGCATTCGGGTATAAAAGTCCGTATATCGGTGATGCAAGAGTGATGTATCCCACAGCGCAGGGGAGTGCTATAAGAATTGAAATCAAAAGCGAATAATTTACCTTTTCAGATGCACCCTTTTTGTCCTTCAAAGCAAGGGCACCTGCTATTGCGGGGACAAGTACTGTTGAAAATGAGATATTTAGGGCAAGCGGCAGATTTATAAGCGTGTCGCTTTTTGCCAAAAGTCCGGAAAGCCTTGCCGCCTCTTTTGAAAGCTGAGAAAGAGTAGGGCTATATATTGCTGCAATACTTCCGTGTGCAGGAATTACTGCACGGAAAGCTGCTTCAATTCCGCGCGTGATGGTAGCGGTGTCGATAATTCTGTTTATGGCGGAAATTACCGAGCCAAGTGAAATCGGCACAGAAATAAACAGTATCTTCTTGAAAAGATGCTTAAGGTTTTGACATTTTTTCAAATCCTGCGGATTGATATTTTCAAAAATCTGCTTTTTTCTGCGCAGATAAAAGAGCAAAAGGTATAAAAAGCCGATAACTGTAGAAAGCGTTGTTGCAACCTGTGCGCCCGACGCCATAAAGACAGCGCGGGCATTTTCGTCCTTTTCCGATATGTCAAAAAGTACGGTCAGAATGGCAGGGAAACTTGCAAGCAGATAAACTATTAAAATGGTAAGCGTACACTTGAAAAATTGTTCCAAAACCTGCGAGGTGCTTGTTGCGTGCATATTTTCCATACCGACAAAATATCCTCGGATAACTGAGGACAGGCAGACAAAAAGCACAGATGGCGCAAGACACATAAGAACATATCTTGTATCATCAAGGTGTACTATATATTTTGAAATAAATCCCGCACCAAAATATAAAATGGCGGAGGATACAGTACCAATTATTGCAAATAAAAGCATTGCCGCACGGAAAATCCTGTGCGCGCCTGCATAGTCGCGGACTGCAACCTTTTCGGAGGTCAGCTTTGATACTGCATTTGGTATACCGATTGAAGATATTGCCAAAAGAAGCGTATAAATCTGAAATCCGACATTCAAATAGCCGTTTCCCAAATCGCCGAAACCGCGGAAATTCGTTATAACAACGCGGTAAACCATACCCAAAAGCTTAACCGCAATTTGAGAAAACATAACTATTGACACATTTATCATAAATGATTTCTTTTCTTGTTTCATATAAGACCTCTCAAATGTAATCGTATATATTATATGATAAAATATAGACATAATCAAGCAAAATATGAAAAATTTAGAAGTAAATAATAAAATTCCTTGACAATACCCGCCCAAAAGAATAAAATAACTGTGTATGCAAAAATAGGAGTGGTGTAACCGATGATAATAACAAGAGCGCCCAAGGGTACTGAGGATTTACTGCCAAAGGATAGCTATCGCTGGCATTTTTTAGAGGAAGAATTTAAGAGTATCGCAGGGCTTTACGGATATAAGGAAATACGCGTCCCAACCTTTGAGCATACCGAGCTTTTTGAGCGCGGTGTGGGGGATACAACAGATGTTGTTGAAAAACAGATGTACACCTTTTTGGATAAAGGCGGAAGAAGTGTAACGCTGCGCCCTGAAGGTACGGCGTCTGTTTGCCGCAGTTATCTTGAAAATAACCTTTATGCGGACAGCCTGCCGCTTAAGATGTGGTATGAACTGCCCTGTTTCCGCTATGAAAATAAGCAAAAGGGAAGGCTTCGCGAATTTCATCAGTTCGGCGTTGAAGTATTTGGTTCAAAAGGCCCTGAAATTGACGCAGAAGTTGTTTCCTTTGCGCTGGAATTTCTGAAAAATGCAGGTCTTTCTGATATGTCGGTAAATGTGAACAGTATTGGCTGTCCCGAATGCCGTGCAAAATACAACGAGGTATTAAAAGAGTATTTAAGACCTCACCTTTCGGAGCTTTGCGATACCTGCAAATCACGTTTTGACAGAAACCCCTTACGTATCTTAGACTGCAAATCCCCGATATGCGGTAAAATTGTAGAAGGTGCGCCGAGGCTTTTGGACTATATATGCGATGATTGCCGCGAACATTTTGACTCATTTTTGGAAAACCTTAAAGAGCTTGGGATAGATTATACTATCGACAGCGGAATAGTCCGCGGACTTGACTACTATACAAAAACCGTTTTTGAAATAATATCGGGCGGATTTACCGTATGCGGCGGAGGAAGATACGACGGACTTATTGAGGAGTTTGGCGGAGACAAAACCCCAGCAATCGGCTTTGGCTTGGGAATAGAGAGGCTTTTGCTAAGGCTTGACGAATTGAATGTGGAAATACCCAAATGCGACAGTCCCGAGCTTTATATTGCGCCATTGGGGGATTTGGCAAAAAAAGAGGCGCTGAAGCTTGTACTTTCCTTGCGCAAAAACGGTATTTCGGTAGAAACCGATTTTATGGGAAGAGGCCTAAAACCGCAGATGAAGTATGCGGATAAAATCGGTGCAAAGTTTGTAATTGTTTTGGGCGATGATGAGATAAACACAGGCAAAGTCAGGATAAAGAATATGCTAAATGGTCAGCAGACCGAAACAACACAAGATAAGTTGGTCGCTTTTTTTAAGGAGGACAAGTAAATGGATACAATGCAGGGACTTAAAAGAACCCATTATTGCGGCGATGTGAGCGAGGTAGGCGCTGAGGTTACAGTAGGCGGATTTGTACAGAAAATCCGAGATATGGGAACACTTATTTTTATAGATTTGCGCGACAGAACAGGGATTGTTCAGCTTGCTTTTGATACGGCTACGGATAAATCGGTTTTTGAAAAGGCGGCTCTTTGCAAGAGTGAGTATGTTTTGATGGCAAAAGGTACCGTAAGAGAGCGTGAGAGCAAGAATACCGCTATAAAAACAGGTGATATTGAGATTTTTGTTACCGAATTGCGAATTTTAGCAAAGGCGCAGACTCCGCCTTTTGAAATTACCGATGAAACAAATGTAAACGAGGAATTAAGGCTAAAGTACAGATATCTTGATTTAAGAAGAAAGCCGCTTCAGGATAATATTATGCTAAGAAGCAAAATTGCAAAGGTTACCAGAGATTATTTTTATGATAACGGCTTCATTGAAATTGAAACGCCGATGATGATAAAATCCACACCTGAGGGGGCGAGGGACTATATTGTTCCGTCAAGAATACATCACGGGAAATTTTATGCACTTCCGCAGTCACCGCAGATTTATAAACAGCTTTTGATGGTTTCGGGCTTTGACAGGTATATTCAGCTTGCAAGATGTTTTCGCGATGAGGATTTGAGAGCAGACCGTCAGCCTGAGTTTACGCAGGTGGACATGGAAATGTCCTTTGTAGATGTAGAGGATATTCAAAATATTGTTGAGGGATATATAAAGACACTGTTTAAAGAGGTTTTGGATAAAGATATTTCTCTGCCACTTCCGCGCCTTACCTACAAAGAAGCTATGGAGAGGTATGGCTCAGATAAGCCTGATACAAGGTTTGGTATGGAGATACAGGATATTTCCGATTTGGTTAAAAACTGCGGATTTGGCGTATTTACTGGTGCAATTGAAAATGGAGGCTCGGTAAGAGCGGTAGTTGCCAAAAATGCGGCAGATGTTTATACAAGAAAAGAAATCGACCGTATGACGGAATTTGTACGCGGAATAGGGGCAAAGGGACTCGCTTATGTAAGATGGACCGAAGATGCACCTAACTGCTCGTTTGCAAAGTTTATGAAAGAGGAAGAACTTGCCGCAATATATGAAAGATTGGGCGCACAAAAGGGCGACGTAATATTTATTGTAGCTGATAAGGATAAAATAGTACTTCCAACGCTCGGTGCAATCAGGTTAAAAGCTGCAAAACAGCTTGATATAGTACCTGATACATTCAATTTTCTGTGGGTTACCGAGTTTCCGTTCTTTGAATATAATGAAGAAACGGGGAAGTGGGATGCAATGCACCACCCATTTACAATGCCTATGGACGAGTGTCTGGACTATCTGGATACAAATCCTGAGAAGGTTATTGCTAAAGCATATGATTTGGTGCTGAATGGAACAGAGTTGTCGAGCGGTTCTATAAGAATTACCGATTTTGAACTTCAAAAGAAGATGTTTGATGCACTAGGTCTGACGGACGAGGAAATAGAGGCAAAATTCGGATTTTTAGTTGATGCGTACAAGTACGGCGCACCGCCCCACGGAGGCTGCGGAATAGGACTTGACAGGCTTAGTATGATTATGTGCGCATCAGACAGCCTAAAGGATGTTACGGCTTTTCCGAAGGTGCAAAATGCATCGGAGCTTATGTCAAATGCACCGGGGGCTGTTGATAAATCACAGCTTGATGAGCTTTCAATAGAAATAGTTGAAAAAAAATGAAATATTTTGTAGAAAATTGTTTACATTTGAGCGTGTATATGTTATAATTTTACCAATAAGCGGTTAGTCTTTAATTTTGATGCAGAGACATCGACAAGATAACACGGTATTCTTGGTAAAAAGAGCGTATTATGCCTTGTCTGTCTTTGCGGACAAGGCATTTTTTGATATAAACCGCTTAAAATAATTTTTTTAGGAGTGTGATACTCTATGAAACTTATCTATGATGTACAAGACAAACCTAAATTTTCACAAGTACTGGTTTTTGCATTTCAGCAGCTTTTGGCAATCCTTGCTGCAACAATTGCAGTACCTGCGATCGTTGGTAATGGAATGTCACAGTCGGCAGCACTTTTCGGCGCAGGCGTAGGAACGCTTGTATATCTTGCGTTCACAAAGATGAAAAGCCCTGTTTTCCTCGGCTCATCATTCGCATTTTTAGGCTCAATGTTTGCGGCTTTTGCAGGTGCAGTATCGGTTGAGGCAGGATATGCAGGTATTATTATCGGTGCGATTTTTGCAGGACTTGTGTATGTGGTAATTTCAATTGCAGTAAAAATTGCAGGCGTAAAATGGATAAACAAGCTTATGCCTCCTGTTGTAATCGGTCCTACCGTTGCAATTATCGGACTTTCTTTGGCAGGAAACGCTGTAGGCGATGCACTTAAATTCGCAACAAATGACGGCGGTGTGTATGCTATGGGAACAAAAGGCTGGGTTGGATTTGTCTGCGCATTGGTAACACTTTTTACCGTAATGCTTTGCTCGGTTTACGGTAAGAAAATGGCAAAACTGATACCTTTTGTAATCGGTATCTTGGCAGGATATGCTGTTGCTGCAATCTTTACGGTAATCGGAATCAATACAGGAAATGAAACCTTGCAAATAATTGATTTCTCAGCATTTTCAAGTATTCAGTGGTATCCTGATTTTACCTTCTTAAAGGCTGCAAAGGGACTTTCCGAAATAGACGGCAAATACATAGCTACGATAGCGGTTGCATATATCCCTGTTGCGTTCGTAGTATTTGCAGAGCATATAGCAGACCATAAGAACCTTTCTTCAATAATCGAAAAAGAGCTTTTGGAGGAGCCGGGACTTCACAGAACACTTTTGGGCGACGGTATCGGCTCAATGGTAGGTGCGTTCTTCGGCGGATGCCCAAACACTACATACGGCGAGTCAGTTGGCTGTGTTGCTATAACAAAGAATGCATCAATTATAACAATCCTGACAACTGCAATTTTGGCAATCGTGTTCTCCTTTATAGGACCGTTTGTAACATTCTTATCAACAATACCTGCTTGCGTAATGGGCGGAGTTTGTATAACACTTTACGGATTTATCGCAGTATCAGGTCTTAAGATGATACAGAATGTAAAGCTTGATGAGAATAAAAATCTCTTTACTGTTGCAATAATCTTGATATCGGGTATCGGCGGTATGACACTCAAGCTCGGACAGGTAACATTAACCGAGGTTGCTTGTGCATTGATTTTGGGTATAATTACAAACCTTGTTCTTTCAAAGGGAAAAGAACAGGAGTAATAGACTGTATTTTAAAAGTCCTGTCCCCTTTGGAGGCAGGACTTTATCTTTTTGAGGTGTTTTTTATGCAAGTTAAAGCAAATCTTTTTGATGAGAATGCCGTAAGGCGTGCTATTGTGCGTATAGCGCATGAAATAATAGAAAAAAATGTAAGTGTGGAAAATATTTGTATAGTAGGCATAAAAACAAGAGGGGTACCAATTGCACAAAGACTTGCTGACGCGATTTTTAGAATTGAGGGCAAAAAAGTATCTGTAGGAACGCTTGATATTTCCTTTTACCGCGATGATTTAACGCTTGCAGACGGAAATTCGCCTATTGTAAAGGAAGAGCCTGACTTTCCGATTACCGATAAAAACATAATTCTTGTAGATGATGTTATTTATACGGGAAGAACGGCAAGAGCGGCGCTTGATGCTGTTTTATCTAAGGGAAGAGCGTCTAAAATTCAGCTTGCGGTATTGGTTGACAGAGGGCATAGGGAACTTCCCATACGGCCCGATTATGTAGGTAAAAATGTGCCAACATCAAGAGGCGAAATTATAAAGGTAAATCTTCGCGAGACCGACGGAGAAGACAGCGTGGAGCTTTG
>JAIKVQ010000143.1 GCA_024685565.1 Bacillota bacterium | reverse complement strand
TTTTTTTAAGTTATGCCATGTATCGTCAACTATGGGCAGACAATTATCCTTTTTGTATCCGCACTCAATATATTTGATTGGCATTAAATCCAAGACTGGTTCTTTAACTCTACTCTTTATCTCAGAAATAAGTTTTTCTATTTTTTTCAACAGAATATTCATAGAATTCATCTCCTAATCTATGTTTAATACGGCAATATATAGAGTGTTTTATGTACAGTAACCTACCATACAAATTAAATTTTATCATACAGTTCTATCGTGTTCAATGGAAATTGCTGTTAACATCTGTTTCCTCTGCTAAAAAGCTTTATTATTCACCCATTACCATAACCTGTACTGTTCTTTGCCTTGCACGGGTATTATCAAAGTCTATGAAATGTATAAATCCAAACTCACCCAAGTCAAGCTCACCGTTCTCTATTACTATTGTTTCACTTCTTCCGACGATCGATGACCTTAAATGTGCATCTGTGTTATGACAGCCCCATGCGTCCTCATCATGTTCTTCTGCAAATTTTAATGCTTTTGGGCCCGGGTGCAGATACATTCCCTCATACCTGCACTCCGGAATTATTTTTTCCATAACATTTACTAAGTCCTGCTGGAGAGTTTCAAGTCCCGTCATTGACATATCAAAAGCGCATTCCTGCGTGATTACACAGCATGTGGTATGATGAGAATATACAACACAAATACCCTCTTTTATCCCTGACTTTTTTACAATCTCCTTTGCCTGTGCCGTCACATCGTGAAATGTATATGCCCTGTCTTTTGACTGAACTTTAAACGATTCTCTGTAAATCATTGCTTTTTCTCCTCTAAATCATTTATCATCGTATATTTAAAAAATTTCATAATTGCTATTCATACATTTTTCGATTTTTTCAGTAAGACAAAATGTAACATCATTATGATTTTTCAGAAGTGTTGCAGGTATTTGAGGCTGAGGTTTCTCATTTAAAACGCGTTTTAATATTCCTGGTTGCCAATAAGCACCTAAAGACAAATAAACCCTTTTTGATGCAAGTATTTGTTTCATTCCTACTGTAATGCACCACCTCGGCATTGATTTAATATCTCCAATTAAATATGCCGCTCCGTTAATAGCTATGGTTTCGCGACTGACAGGAAGAACACGAGTACCAAGCTCTGCAAACTCTTCGCAGGTAATGGGATCGTTTTCCTCTGCTGCTTCATTAAATGCAATATGCCCATTTATGCCAAGTCCTCCGTAACATACATCTGCACCTCCAAGCCTTTCCAAAAGTTCATCATATTCCTTTTCCTTCCCCGGCGTTGGAAAAAGCCTTTGTTCGGCTGGCATAATTAAATTCTTATCTACTCTTGAATAAAATTCGTCATTCATTCTCTTATGAAAACTCAAAAAATTTTCAGAAGATATGCTTTTATCCTGTGACACAAGATATTCGTCCATATGAAAAAACCAAACATTTTTTAAAGAAACCTGAAATTTATTAACCAAAGTGGCCAAAATCGGATATTGTCCTACCGGACCAACAGGTACGATAAATACTGTTTTTTTACCTTCTTTATTGTTCGCTATTATTGTCATCAGCATATCAAGTGCCATATCCAAATTCACTTCATTGTCGTCACGCAATACTCTTAATTTGATTTCATTGTTCTGCATAGATATCTCCCCTTGTCCCCAAATCATCTTTTGCTCTTCTAACTGCGCCAATCATTTCATCAATCATAGCTATCGGGTCATCAGCATTCATTATTCCCGATGCCGCACCTGCCGCCTCCGAGCCTGCCATAATGAAGTCATAAACCTGCTGACCGTTTGTTATTCCCGCCGCTTGCTCAATCAGAATTTTATCGTCAATTTTTCTGATTTCCCGTATAACCTCCATAACATAGCCCATATCACTGACACCGCCGCCCGTTCCGCCTATTAACTCCGACGGTTCGGGATTTATGATGTCGGGATGAAGCTCTGCTATCGCCTTTGTTTCTGCTACACTGTCTGCACAGGCAAAAACAAGCATATCAAGCTCATTTGCCCTGTCTATCGTTGCCTTTATCTGAGGTAAGCTCATGGGCTTTTCGCAGTGATTTACAACAACGCCCTCCGCCCCTGCAGCTTTTAACGCTTCAGGGAGAATATCCGCCATGCCTCTGCCGGGTCTTAGCGTATCCATATACGGCGCAAGCACAATGAGGTTTTTCGTATTTTCCACAACACGCCTTATTTCTACTGCCGGACAGATAAAAAGTACATCGATATCGTACTTTTCAGCCGCTTTATCGGCAGCCAAAGCATATTCCAACACCCTGTCCCCATATATGTAGTTCTTAGTGCCTATTTCAAAATACGGTGTCCTTATTTTTTTTTTCATTTTTTACATTCCGCTCCATTTAAAATTCAGGATTATAATATTCTTTTACATTTTCAAATTTAAGTTCATAAACCTTTAATTCCTTAAACTTCCACCAGCTTGAATATGCTTCAAACCCTATTTTTCCGTATTTATTAACATCAATAGGATCAGGGTCTGTTATTTCAAGACAAAGCTTATCGTCTACGAGAACGAAGATTTTTCCGCCTGCATTACCAAATTTGAAATTATGCTCTTTTTCAGCATCAAAATCAAATTGCGATGTTGCAGCTGTCAGCTTGTATTCCGGAGATTTTTCAAATCCGACATTTCCGTGCCAAAATGCCTCTGCACCCGCAACATACGCCAAGCCTCTTTCGTCCTTTTCCTCGTCCCATTCCCCGTTAATCATCACATTTATATCGTGTGTTGATGGTTTTACCATCTTTGCGGTAATCTCTACCATTACATTTCCAAAGAAATTATGTTTGGAAACAATCATTCCTGGGCACATTTTCGGATTTTTTCCTACTATCCAGCCGTCCTCTGCGTACCACTCTCCTGATTTTATTTCAAAATTATTTGAAAAACTATCTTCATCAAAATTATTTTGTTCAAAAATAAGTCTTGAATTTTTCAAATCAACATCACAGAATGCCAGCTTTATAACACCCTCGGGAATGTTTTTGTTTTTTTCGGCAAGTCTTTCAAATCTTTTCAATTCTTTTCTCATAACACTACCTCTATTCCGAGAATATCACAAACCTCTTTCACCTTTTCAACATAATCGCCGAAAACCATTATGATATGCTGACCGGGCACCTTATCTATATATTCTCCCACCGGCATTTCCGGTTCAAGCAGTGCCGCAGGGAAATCCGGTGTGGGCTCTTCCCAGCCAAGCTCTGTCCATTTGGGATTAGGCGTTGTTTTTCCGTGAGAAAGGAAAAGCTTATATTTGCCGTTATCGCTATAAAATCTTCCGTATGTAACTTCACCGCATTTAAGTCTTGAAACATTGCTTATTCCTGTATTATATTCGCCGAGATTTGCAGCCTTGATTTTGAAATCTCCGTCTATAAAATCCTGAGGTATAAAGCCGCATACTCCTACAAGTATGCTTTTATCAAACATTTCATAATGCTCAACAAATGCCGCTGTCTTGCCTGTGATGGTTGACAGCATTATGCTTGTTACCAAACCGTAGGCATCACACTCACATATAACCGATAGATCCTTATTTGCAAGCAAGGACTGCGCTAAGCAGGGATTAAAGCCAAGCTTGGTTATTCCGTCAACACACTTAACTGAAATCGCATCAAGGTTTCTGCCGTCTGCTTTATCCTTCATCGCAAGATAAAGCCTTGTTACCCGTTCAAGCGCTTTATCTGAAATTTCGTTTTCTGCCTTTGTTGTGCTTCTTATCCATTTCATCGTTTCCTTAACAGCATCATCGGAAAACATATTCATAAGGTTTGCAATCTCATAGCCGTCATAGTTTTCAATATCAATTCCAAGCTTGTTAAATAAAGCCGTCTTATCATAAGCGCATGTGTAGAGCCCCATATCGGCATAGCCTATAAGACCTATTCTTGATGCTTTAATAGTCTTTGCACAACTAACCGAATGGATATAATCAGCAACATCACTGTATGCGTGAGCATCGTCGGGCTTTTCCATTATGACCTTATACTTGTACCCCATTTCTTTTATAACAGGCACAAAACCGGTCACTCCTGCGCCTGCCGCCGGAGCATGAAGCTTACCGCTTTTGTCGGTTATACCGCCTATACCCCAAACAAGTACGGGAATATTTCTGAAGTTTTTAAGAATATGCATTATATTTATTGTTATATGCCATGATACAAAATCCACAATGAATAAATCAACATTCTTATCCTTTATTATATCTGCCGTCTTTTCCGCATCCTTAAAATTCATTACAGTATAAGCACCGAGCAGATTGCAGTCCATTTTTCCGACTTCTTTTTCCAATTCTGCAATCACACCTGCCAAATAATCCTGCGGATATTGTTGTTCCCCAACGCTTAACATTATCACATTTGCTTTTTCCAATGTCTTCATTTATTTATTCCCCCTGATATTTTTTGATATTTTTTATAATATTCTTTATATTTTTCAACATTTTCTTTTTCCGGTATAAAAACAGTATTTTGGTCCTTAAATTTTTCTACCGCTTCACCGACATTTTTGTATATGCCGTCCGCAACAGCCGCAAGGACAGCCGCACCTCTTGATGTGGTCTGTGCATATCCGACTTGCACAATCCCCTTATTAACAACATCAGCTTTTATGCTGCACCAAAGCTTACTTTTTGAGCCTCCGCCCAAAGAATATACTTTTTTTACTGATATTCCCTTACTCTCAAGCAGTGTTATAACATCTTCGAGCATATAAGCAACGCCTTCCAAAACACTTCTTGCCATATCTCCTGCCGTAGTTGAAAGCGACAGTCCGAAAAATCCGCCTTCTGCCATAAGGTTTGGCAGCATAATAACCCCGTCGCTCCCAATGGGAGCTTTTGAGGCAAGCTCATCAATGTATTCGTATGCAGATATATTTTTTTCTTTCCCTTTTTCATCTGCGTATGGCACTATAGTATCCTTAAACCATTTTAAAGTCATACCCGCTGTTTCTATATACGGGATATAAATAAATCTATCATCAAAATGCTTGTAGATAGTTACCGATTTTTGATAATCGAAATCGGGTTTTTCTACCGTTATTCCTGCAACGAGCGCGGTTCCCGTAGTTTCTGTCATCATGCCTTCATTGATATTCCCTATTCCTATTGCAGATGAAATCTGATCCATCGCTCCGCTCACAACATAAGTGTCAGAAGCAAATCCCAACTCCATCAAAATTTCCTCTTTAATTACCGCAATCCTTTTGCCGCAAGGCAGAATTTCCGGCAAATGACTTTTTTTGATATGGCAAAGCTCCAGCATTTTATCGAAAAAAGTTTCCGTTTCTATTTCATACCAACCCGTTGATGACTGAAGCGATTTTTCACTCACAAATTTCCCCGTCAATCTGAAAATCAAATAATCCTCCAACAGTAAAAACTTGTATGCTTTATCGTATATATCCTTCCTGTTATTATATATCCATAAAATTTTTGCCGCAGGCAATAGCGGTTCTACTTCACAAAGCCCTGTTTTTTTATAAAACAGCTGTCCGGAAATATTATTTTTCAGATATTCCGCCTCTTTTTTTGCTCTGCTGTCAAGCCATATTATTGCAGGACATAAAGCATTTCCGTTATCATCTACAGGTATCAGCGTTTCTCCTTGTGTTGTAAAAGTGACCGAACGGACAGATTTTATGTCAAGTCCGGATGCACTAAGCTCTTTTATACATCGGTAAAATGTATCAAAATACACCTCCGCATCAAGCTCTACTGTCCCTGACTGTCCCGTTTTTAAATTATACTCATTATTTACCAGATAAATTTCCTTAAAATTTTCGTCAAACAACACACATTTCATTGCAGTTGTTCCAACATCAAATGTCAAATAGTAGCTCATACAAATTCACCATTTCAAATTAAAGTTTTTAACTCATCTGTACAAGTTATTATAACATATCAACAAAATAATGTCAATACATTATTTTAATTTTGTGTCTTTTATTTCATTTTTTTATCATCTGTTTGAGTTTGACAAACAAAAAAAAATGTGATATTATATAAGAATAAGTAATTATGGGGGTTATAAACATGATTGACCGCGACTCTGACACACCGGTGTATTTGCAGCTTGCAGACATTATACGAAATAAGATAGTTTCAGGCGAAATCAAGCCGGGAGACATGCTTGAAAGCGAAACGGTAATGACAAAAAAGTATGATGTTGCAAGGCTAACGGTTAGAGAGGCACTGAATATATTAGTAAATGAAAATCTTATAGAAAAGCATCATGGCAAAGGCTCCTTTTGCAAAAATAATGCTAATCGAAAGAAGATATATGTATTGCTTAATATATCGGATTTTTATTTCGTTCCCTATTATACACAAAGTATAAGCAAAATACTTCAAGATAACAATGCAGATTTTATTGCCTGCGATACACGAAATTCAAACGATGAGATTTGCACCTATCTTGAACAGATTGCCGACTCTGCTCCAGAAGGGGTTATCATTCAAGCTTGCCCCACTCCAATAGCTGACCATACAAGGCTTATAAACGCTTTTTCCGTACTTGATGAAAAAAATATCCCTTACATAATAATAGATTATAAGTACGATTTTATAGACAGTTCATACATAATTCCCGATGAGTACAATGCCGGAGTAAAAGCAGCCCAATACTTCAAAGATTGCGGTCACAGTAACCTTGCCGCAATCTGTATTGAAAATGATAATGTTTCAAAGCTGCGACTTGACGGATTTTGTACAGTATCCCCTGTTAAAAAAATAATCTATTTTAAAAATAATTTAAGGCAAGAAATTGATAACGCAATCGAGGAAGGTATTACAGGGCTTTTCTGTTTCAACGATTTTATCGCAAAAGAGGTTATTGATATTTTGAAGGAAAAAAACCTCCGTACTCCCGATGACATTTCAATTATCAGCGTCGATGATACTGTAATAGCAAACATATATTCATTGACTTCTGTAATTCATCCAAAAAACAAAATAGGCGAGGAGGCAGCAAAAGCTATTTTGAATAACAGTCTTCCGATAAAAAAAATATTTAAAACAAAAATTTCAACCCGTAATTCAGTAAAAAAAATATAATTACCTAAAAATTAGGGTTGACACGAGCCTTTTACTATGATACAATTTAACTTGTACAGATGAGTTATTTAGCTTGTCAATTTTTATGAAGGAGGATTAGCAGTATTCTACAATGCTGCTATATATTTGTTATGGGAACAAAGGTATGTATTATAGGAGCAGGCAGTGCTATCTTTTCGATAAATCTGATAAAGGATCTATGCATAAATGAATATTTCAAAGATGATTCTACAGTTGTGCTTGTAGATATAGACGAAGATAGACTAAATGCCATATACGGGCTTTGCGAAAGATATATTAAAGAGCTAAATTCTAACATAAAAGTTTACAAAACAAAAGACCGGCGAGAAGCTATGAAAGATGCTGATTTTGTTCTTAATGTAGCTCTTGACGGCGGTCATAATAGGTTTAAGCAAGGAATAGAAGTCGCATACAAGAACGGATATAGATTTGGCGGAAGTTTGCATGTGTTGCACGACGAAGCCTTTTTTATAAATTTTCATCAACTAAGACTTATGGAAGACATTCTTAAAGATATGCTTGAAATATGTCCTGATGCATATTACATTCTTGTAGCAAATCCCGTTCAGGCAGGCGTAACATATCTTAAAAGAAAATATAAAAATGCAAAAATAGTTGGAATGTGCCATGGCTATTACGGTGTTTATCAGCTTGCAAAGGCACTTGGAATGGACAAGGACGATATCGGTTTTGAGATTTGCGGTGTAAATCACTTCATTTGGCTTACCAGTTTCCGATATAAAGGGCAAAACGGTTATGATATTCTAAACAAGTGGCTTGAAGAACATGATGGTTACTTATTAAGAGGAGATGCTCTTTCAGATTTTGGGTTAGCCGCTGATGAAATTTCAAAAAAAGCAGTTGAACAGTATAAAAAATTCGGTCTATTCCCCATCGGAGATACGCCAAGTTCAGGCGGCGGTGCATGGGGCTGGGAATATCATACTGATGACGAAATAGAAGAAAGACATCAATGTACCCCATATAAATGGTATCAGAATTACTTTAATGAATGCGAAAGAAATATAGCCAAATTAAAAAATATTGTAGAGGACAAATCCATAAAAGTAAGTGATATATACTCTACTCAGGCATCACCCGAACCCATGATACCTCTTATGGAAGGTCTTGCTTTTGATACCGATACAAAAGTTGTGGTAAATATTCTAAATGACGGCGGTTATATGAAAGGTCTCCCTACCGATTATGAGGTTGAAATAACGGCGCGGGTTGATAAAAACGGCATTCATCCGATACACAATAACGGTTTGCCAAAGCCGATTATGGCGCATCTTTTGAGAGACAGGATAGCGCCCGTTGAAGTGGAACTTGCCGCATTTGAAAATCACAGTCTTGAGTTGCTCACTGACCTCGTCATGATGGATCCATGGACACATTCAAGAAAGCAGGCAGAAAAGCTGATTAGTGATATTTTTTCTCTGCCATGCAATGCCGATATGAAAGAATATTATAAATAACCAAAATAACAGCGTGTCTCAAGTATTGAGGCACGCTGTTATTTTACATAATTTTCGCTTTAGATATACAAAATCATTCCATATCCAAAATAAGTAAAAGAAGCCTCTTAACGCTTTGGGCAAGTTGTTCTCTTTTTACCTTTCCATCTTTCAAGGCATCTGCAAGGTCGGATTTTGCGTCTAACGGCATACGGATATCATTTCCCGCTACAAGTTCTTTGTAATGAGAAGAACGATTTGCCCAGTCGGTGCAAACAAGACCTTTAAATCCCCACTCGTCTCTTAAAATGCCTGTTATGAGCTCCGCATTTTCAGAAGACCGCACCCCGTTTATGACATTATACGATGTCATTATAACCTTAGGTGCAGATTCCTTTACGCATATCTCAAACCCACGCAGATATATTTCTCTTAGCGCTCTTTCCGAAAGTATTGAATTTGAATCATAACGATTTGTTTCCTTGTTGTTGCAAGCAAAATGCTTAGCTGTCGCCACAATATTTTCTTTTTGTATTCCCTTTATAACTGCCGCTGCCATTTTTCCAGAAACATACGGATCTTCCGAATAATATTCGAAATTTCTTCCGCAAAGAGGACTTCTGTGTATATTAATAGCAGGTGTCAGCCATATAGCAAGGTTGTTTTCTTTAATTTCTAATGCTCCTGCTCTTCCGATTTCCTCAACAACATCTTCATTCCATGTGCAAGCCAACATTGTTGCTATTGGGAATCCTGTTGTTCGGACTCCAGTTTCAGTGTTTACTCTCACACCCGCAGGACCGTCCGCTGTCATGGGAGCTGGAATTCCATATTTTTCATAATCACCAAAGCCTCCTGTATTTGCAACTCCTTTGCTTTTACATCCGCGAAGAAGCGGCACCATTTCCTCATCAGTAAGCTGGGCTATGAAATCGTCCAAAGAAATTTTCCCATCAGCAACATCAGACAGCATTTTAATTTGCTCATCTGACTCGGGAATTTTTTTAGGACATTCATATTGTAACGGAAAGGTTTTTCTTTTTGGTGTTATATTTTCCACCGTTTTATATGTTCCGTCTGAAAGAAGCCGTTTCCCAAGATTTTCCGGTGCGCAATAAGAGGTAAATCTTTTTACTACCGTCGTTTTCTTAACTGTATATTTGTAATCCAATTCCTTTATGTCGCGAACTGATTTACCTATATAAAATTTGTATTTCCCCTTTTCAAGTATATACGCGCTTTTTTCTATTACACCTTCGTCGTCAAAGGAAGCCATATCGTTGATATCAAAGGACATAAGAAGTGTTTCCGATTCTCCCAGTAATAGATTTTTGCTCTTTTTAAAGGCGCACAGTTGGATAGCAGGTTTGGTCAGCTTGCCGCCGGGAGCTTTAAAGTATAATTGCAGGACTTCTTTCCCCGGATATTCACCGATATTTGTAACCGTGGCATTTACATATATTCTCCCATTCGATTCGTACGCTGTCTCTCCTGCTATTTCAAAATCCGTATATGATAATCCGTATCCGAATGGATATACTACTTTTGATTTTTTACGCGGAATTGTCTCAAAGTATCTATATCCCACGAAAATATCCTCAGTATATTTAACATATTCTTCGGATTCATGAAAACCCTCAGTTGACGGATAATCGTCAAGCGAAACAGCACAAGTATCAACAAGTTTTCCAGAAGGCGTTGCCTTCCCTGTTATTATTTCGGCAGCTGCAAGTGCTCCCTCCATTCCTCCTTGCCATATCATAAGTGCGGCGGCTATTTTATCATTCTTTGCAAACCACTCGGTATCTATCATTGCTCCTGTATTCAAAAGAACAATAATATTTTTGAAATTTTCACAAACATCTGATACCATTTCCTTTTCCGAATCGCTTAAGTCAAAATACTTATCGTTACCGTCATTTCTCCTGTCCTGATTTTCCTCGGAATAACGGTTTATTGTTATTATTGCCGTATCTGAATATCTGGTGGCAGATTTCAAAAGGTCTTTTGGCAGCACAGGTTCTTCAAGCATTCCGCATATCCCGCCGTTTTTGTATTGCTCGCGGACATATCCGTCATAATAAAGCGACAAGCGGTCAAAAACATCTATATCGCATAATTTTAGTCCTTCATAAATATTCCTTTTATACTCGCAAAAAACTTCTCCTGAGCCTCCGCCTCCCATAACATAATCAATCTGTGCTTTTCCGAAAACAGCAACCTTTGTTTTAGGCGCAAGAGGCAAAACCGCGCCGTCATTTTTAAGAAGAACTATTCCTTCACACGCCGCTCTTTTCGAAAGCTCAATATGTTTTCCACAGCCTGTTACCCTTGAGTTGTTGTCTCCCAAAGGCAAGCACGGCTGGTATTTTATTCTTGACCATTTTTCTGCTTTATTCATAATAATCCCCCTTCTATCTTGTCTATTACCTACTCTGCAAAATCAAGCAGCTCTTCTGCCTTTTTAATTTCCGCCTCATCAGGCAGCTTTTTGGGAAGTGTATTTTCCATATCAAGTGACTCGTATTTTGAGCCGGCAAAGTTATGATAGGGTAAAACTCTTACCTTTGTAATGTTTTGAAGCCCCTTTAAGAACTCTGCAATTTTCTCAATTTGCCCAGAGTTATATTCTGGAATAAAAGGCACTCTTACCTCAATTTTTTTGCCACATGCATCGATGTATTTTAAATTTTCAAGTATCTGTTTATTTGAATGTCCTGTACATTTTATATGTACATCTTCATCGAAAGCTTTTACATCATATAGAAAAATATCGGTATAAGGCATAACCTTATCTATTGCTTCCCTCGTTACAAATCCGCAAGTGTCAGCAGCGGTATCTATTCCTTCATTTTTCAGCCGTTTTAACAGCTCCGCACAAAAATCAGCTTGACATAGACATTCTCCGCCGGATAAGGTCACTCCACCGCCCGAATTTTCATAAAAGTCTCTGTCTTCAAGCAAAATAGGCACAAGCTCTTCAATATCTACTTCCTTACCATAAAAAATCAAAGCATTTGCAAGGCACACATCGGCACATTTTCCGCACGAAAGACATTTATCCCGTTCAAATATATGTATGCCGTTTTCTATTTTATGGGCATTTTGAGGACATATTTTCACGCACTCTCTGCAAAGCATACACTTATGTTTATAATATGCCAGCCGAGACTCAAAACCTATTCCTTCGGGATTATGACACCAAAGACATTTTAGAGGGCAGCCCTTAAAAAACACCGTTGTCCTTATTCCGTCTCCGTCATGAACAGCAAACCGTTTTATTTCAAATATCCTTGCTTTCATTTTTTTCCTCACTTCTGTTCCCCAACATTATTCCGCCCGAAATTAAGGCAAAAGCTATCAAATATTCTATTTTTAAAATATTTTCTTTTAAAAGCACCGCACCGAATATACAAGCAAACAGCGGCTCGGCAAATTTTATTATAAATAACTTTGAAAGACTGTTATTTTTTAATATTAAATACCATAGAGTATAGGCTGCAACTGATGCTACGCATATATAGGCAAAAACAGCCGTAGATTTCAATGTGAAATTCGGTATCCGTGCACCCATACCAACCGCAGCAGCAAAAAGGACAATCCCACCTGTTAATTGAGAAATACCGGTAACCCAAAACGGCGAGCTTTTTTCAACCGATTTTTTCCCGATGATATTTGCAATTACGGTACATACAGAAGCTCCAATTATTAAAAAATCACCTAAAGAGAAAGTAATTCCGTCAGAATTATAGTTTATTGCAACTATACCGCAAAATCCAATAACCGCGCCAAATATTTTTAAGATGCTGAATTTTTCCTCTTTAAAGAACAGAAAGGCAAAGCACACATAAATAAGTGATGCAAGTTGTTTCATAAGTGCCGTTTTGGAGCTGTCTGTCATACTCAGCCCTATATATGTAAAAGCGTAATGCAAAATTATTGAAAATATCCCCATTACACAAATATTGAAAACACTTTTTTTATAAGGCGTTTCAAGTTTTTCTTTTCTTAAATAGGAAAAAATGCAAACAACCGCTCCGCTAAAAATAAACCTTGCACTTGCAAACATAATTATATCAGGAATTGAACCGGAATTTATACCAAATGCGGCATATCCTATTTTTATCATAGGGAAAAGCGATCCCCATAATGCCATAACCAACAAAGAAAGTGATGTCACTTTTATATTATTTTTCGTCACCAAAATATACCTCTAAAACCTTATTTTTCCCGTATTCTCCATTATACCGCAGAGTTGTATGCCTGCTTTATAAAGCAATCCTGCTCAGCTTTACTCAGGTTTATAAAATATGCGTTCCAACCGCATACTCGAACCTGTAAATTTTTGTATTTTTCAGGCTCTTCTTGTGCTTTTTTTAAATCTTCAGGGTTAAATATATTTCCATGCAATGCCATTCCGCCTTTTTTTATGTATGTTTTTAATATCCCGTACATAGCGCAAAGCCCTTCTTCGCCCATAACAGCCGAAGGATGCAGAACAATATCCAGCACAGAACCGTTTGGGAAATCGGAATGGTTTATTTGTGTGACAGAATTTATCAGTGCAGTTACTCCATTTTTATCCATACCCACAGTAGCACAGAGGTTCTTGGATAAAACTTCGCCTGCCCTTCTTCCGTCCGGAGTCGCCATAGTATGTTCTCCGTAATATACAAAATGGTCAATGGTATACAAAGATGCCTTAAACACGCCGCCTCTGCTATTAGGTTTATTGTTCACGAGAGAGGAACAATACGCCGTAAAATCTTTTGTTACTGCATCTGCTTCAGTATTATTATTTCCGTATTTCTCAGGAATGCTTTTCGCTAAAAGTCTCAGCTTTTCATTGTTTTCCCAATTACTCTTTAATATACTGCAAAGTTGTTCAAAATCTACTATCTTATCTTTGAAAACCAGTCTTTTAACTGCACAAACGGAATCAACAAGGCTTGCTATAAAGTAAAAACAATATGAAGTATTATTGTATTCCGCTCCGCCTTCATAAACATCGATACCCGTTTTTACACTACGGTCATACATACACGATAATAACGGATCAGGGTTAATTTCGCCGTAATATCTCTCTATTTTTTTTATATATTCCATTCCGCTTTCTGCCATGAATTTAATATGTTTTTTTACAGCAGCAATAAAATCCTCATATGTTTTAATTTTTCCGGTTTTAACGCTAATCTGTTTGCCGCTTTTTAAATCCACACCGTTAGTGACTGCAAATTCAACTGCTTTTGCAAGATTTATCCCGCCATTTCCTGTGCAGCCTATTTCCTTTCCCCACACCGCCGGTTCATAGCAACCGATGGGAATATAATTCATAGCATCTTTTTCTTTTATTCCGACGCTTACAAGGCTTTTTACGACGGCATTATCGCTGAGAAATACAAAACTGCTGTTACCGCCCCTGATACACTTAAGCACTAATTTTATAAAATCTTCAGGTGTTCTGTCTGACACCCTTATATGAATTTTCGGACTGTGAATATTTAGCTCATTGTAGGTTTCTACTAGCAAATAGGAAAGTTCATTTGTTACCTCATTTCCGTCTTCATCAATACCTCCAAGACATATGGGTAAATCAAACGGAATCTTTGCACACCAGAATTTGTTAAAAAAGAATTTAATCATTTCCTTGATTTCCGCTTTGGAATATCTTCCGCTTGCTATGTCATTTTTATAAAAAGGATACAGCATAACATCAAGTCTTCCTAATGTTCTTACCCTTGTTCCGATGATATTCTCGTGCAGGAAATAGTAAACTATCAAAAGCTGCATTGCTTCATAAATATTTGAAGGCTTTCCTTTTGCAATATTATATAGCGCCTTGCTGTTTTCAGGATTTATCCCTTTGGTTTCTTTTGCCAGTCTGTTTATAAAACTTATTATTGACTCCAGTGTAATTTTGCAGGATTCATAAAATGTCTTTTGTTTATTTGTGAGATTTTCTTTTGAATAATACGCATTTATTCTATCAAGAAGACCTGTAAAACCAATCTCCAGCAGCAATTTAGAGTTAGGAGAAGTATGTCCAAAATCACTGTTTGCCGCATATGTCCCTGTTTCATATGCCTCTTGTACCCTATTCTTTTCATCACTTAAAAATCTTTTACACACTTCGCTTTGCCAACGGTATCTAAGATTGACAATCGTTCCGTCTCCCTTGTGTCCCTCAAAAATTTTATCTTGAAAAATATCATCTTTATCAATTGCAATACGCGACTTTTCAAGTATCAACCCAAATATCTTCGCTTTCAAAATAGGTTTCGGATAATTTTCTTTAATAAGCTTATCAACTGATAATTTGAGCTCCTCAGGGCTTATACCTGTGTTTTCAATCCAATTTATGTTATCAAACTGATTTACTAACGATTGATTTTCTTTATCAAAGATTTTCATTCAAAACACCTCTAAAATATTTAAAATATAAAACTGTCTGCTTCGTCGCAAATATTGTATTTCTTACTGCATTATACTAAAAGAAGGAATAAAAGTCTATGACATTTTCAAAAGCACTTGACTATTTCGAAAAAAAATATATAATGAAAATGGAGGGGTTAGCATGGATATATTTATGAAACATGATTTTACAATTGATAAAATAACTTTTGCATCTCTTGTCAAAGCCGGCACAGCAAGCCGTATACATAAAAACAGAAAAAATCACGGTCTGGCTTTCTTTCCTGACGGTGAACTGACATTTTTATTCGATGACGGAACAGAACTAAATGTCTCAAAAAACACTATAGTTTACCTTCCGAAAAATTCTAACTATGTTGTGGAAAAACAATCTCCTTCTGACTGTTACGCAATAAATTTTGACATGCCATACAGTATGCATTTCAGCCCTTTTAAATTCAAGGTCAAAAACACAACCGAATATTTAGATGCCTTTAAGACAAGCGACAAAATATGGACAAGAAAAAAAACAGCTTATATGACAAAAGTAAAATCAGAACTTTACAACATTATATACCTTATGCAAAGCGAGTACGAACTGCCTTATCAAAAAATTGGCTATAATAAGATAAAACCGGCTGTTGACTATATAAGTTCTCATTATAACACACAAAATATAAGTATCTCGCTGCTTGCCAATCTTTGCGACATGAGTCCTGCCAATTTAAGAAACTGCTTTTTAAAAGAATTTGGTGTTTCAACACTAAAATACATAAATAACTTAAAGATCACCCGTGCAAAAGAATTACTTACAACCGACATGTATTCAGTAAGTGAAGTATGCTACCTTTCAGGATTTCAAGATGAAAGTTACTTTAGTCGGGAATTTAAAAAAGCAACCGGGGTTTCACCTTCCAAATATGCTTATTTAGGATAGCTTCAAAAATGTGTGTATCATGCCTTATAATCCAATTATTTTATATTTTTAGCTTGCACAACAACTAAAATCTAATAATCACCATTCAACATAGTAACAGCTCAATCTTCTTACTCACAAAAAAGCTTTGCCACATAATCATTTTATGTAGCAAAGCGAATACATTACATCATTTTGATCAGATATGACAATCAATCATCGACAAACAACTTTCAGTATCTGCATTAGATATTGAAATCAACATTTTTGTCTGTTTGTTTTATCTTGATATTTCCTGTTATATTTTTTAATGTATGTTTCATATTTTATCCTCTTTTGTTTATTTCCCTAACAGAAGAAAGAGCATAAAGCCCATCCCCTGTCACATCAAACCTCACTTTAATCAAACTCATTACAAACTGCATTAATATCAAATTCTTCAATTTCGCCAACAGGCTTCTCACCTGTTTGAATAGGAATTATTGCAGGCTGCAATTCGTTAATTAAAAAATCTCTGTCCCGACAGGTATATATAAGACCGCATTCTGCTGTAACAACAGGCAAATCCATTTCATCTGTAATAATTATTGAAGCAATGTCATTTTTCATAATGAAGTTTGCTATATTTTTTGCAGTCGGTTTCATATATACACGAACTCTTTCATCATCTTTTTTTGCATATCCAATAAGATATGTATGCGATTTAATACTATTCACTAATTATTTCCTCCATTTTTGTGTTTTTCAGGCTTAAAATTAAAACGGCAAATCATCATCAAAAAGTTCTGGGTCTGCTTTATAATGCTTAAAAACAGTACCCTTTAAAAGACCGGTTATAGTCTTTTTTGAGCCATGCTTTTTTGCATATTTTTTGACATAATTTATTGTACTGTCTGATATGCTGCCGCAAATTTCACATTCGTAGCTTCTTCCTACAATACCGTTGTTTTTGCGGTATTGGTATGGAATATACGAAAGATACGCACATCCGCATACAGAGCAGTGCCTGTATTTTCCGTCAATCTTTTTATACATCTCTAATGCATTACCTGACAGGTATTTTTCAATCTTTTTTAATCTGTCCTCATAGAAAACAATTACAATTTGACCGTCATCCTCTTCAAAATAAATTGGTTTTAATTTTCTCTTGTTTTCTACAATTACTTTCATAAATTTGTTATACTTGTCAAACTTCTTAGAATCAGGAATATAGAAAGCACATATTATATCTCTTTTTCTCATATTGCACCTCTTGAAACCTTTACTCGCTCAAATTCTGATTTTGATCTTTCCAAGATTTTCTGAAGCTCTTTCCCTATACTGTCAAGATTTACAAAATGATTTATTCCGCCTGAGTAGTCTTTATCAGACCTTGCCTCACGGACGAGTATCCTATTATGCCATATACCTGTATCGCGTACATCCCCGACATTGAAATATGCAAATCTCCCGTTTTGGGGATTGTAAACAAAGCCAGAGATAAAGAAATATCCCGTCGAGTATTTCTTTATTTCATAACCAAAATCTTGAATTTGCCTTTTAATTTCTGCTTTCAAGTCATCAGAAAAGTCGGAAAAATCACTCTTTATCCTGCTTTCATAATCCTCAAATATGTAGTTAATCCATTTTTTCAAAATTTATAACCTCCTGCTAAAATTTTGTGATAAGATACTTTCCTTGAAAACATCCTCTGTTGTAAACCGTTTCCAAATACCTTTTACCGTATTGTCATAATCAATAATACCAAATCGCCACTGCTCCTTAGAAAGATCAAAGAATTTTCTGCTCATCTGATTATTCAATCCAATAAGCCGTATTGCCTGTATAATTCTTGTTTCCAAATCAAACAGGATAATTGGCATAAAATATCCGCTTTCTTCAGGGTCTTTCAGTTTGAATTCCCTATAAAGACGCATATAGAACGGCATATCAAACAAAAGACAGTCATCAATGGAAAGTCCTGTAAATATCACATTCTCTATTGCTGATAGAAATACAGATATTCTCCCTCTTTCCACAGCCTTTCTTTCTCTGTCTGATATGTTCTTCATGCCAATAAAACAAAGCAGCATATTGCCGTCAGCCTCAACCTTTGCTCCTTCGCCTTCAAAGGGGATTTCTAATTTTTCACCTACACAGTATTTATTTAATTCCATATCACTTTCTTCCTCTCTTTTGTTTTAATATTTTTTGTAGCACTTGTGCGTTTTAAAACCTGTTTTTCCGGAACATCAAAGCTACCGCTGCCGCACCTTTTTTGGAACACTTTATCATCAGATTTTAAGCGTACCCAAATAGAGCTTGGATTTATCAGCATATTACATACAATGTCTTCTACAACAAACTCTGCAACAGCTTTATGCCATATCGGTCTGTATCCGTTCATACATTGCATTTTAGTACACCAATCGTATTCCATCTCAAATCTATCGCCTATTGCAAAGGCTGTGTCAGTCTCGATATTATCCGGCTTTGATGTGTCCCCTTCTCGTTTTATGACTCTTACAATCAAATATTCATCCTCCGTCAAGCCTCATTACTATTATTGCTATCCTTGTTCATTTCCCGAGCGGGTATGAATCTATCTAAATTTTGGTTTACATACCTTCTGCCGTAAAAAACGAGGCTTCCGCAAAGCTCTCCCATTATTTTCATTGTGTTTATGTTACCTTCCAAAGTCTTAAATGTACCGCAATCCAGAATTTCACTATTGCCCTGATTGTTTTCATCAAAATTGCCTTTGATATAACAGTCAACATAAATCCCTTCGCTTTTGCCATAGTTTACATCCGCACAAAAGTCAAACTCACAATTTGTTATCTCTCTGACAGTCATACTTTCGGGAAGAAAATAGTCTATTATCTTTTCAGCCTTACCATAATGACCGTTTTCCTTTACAAGATTAAAAATTTTTAGCATAAGTTCTTTGTTTGTTAGTCTTTTAATTTCCATCTGTTCTTCCTTTCTTAAGACAAAGGTAAAAGGATGCAGTTTTGCACCCTTTTACCTTTAAGACAATATTTTTACGCCGCTATACCGAATAGCTGTGACTGTTTTATGCTGTAATTGAGCTGGTCACGCATATCCTTTAGCATTGTAAAGTCTTCGTCTATACCGTTTAGTTTTTGTTTTAATACCGTTTCATACTCGTGCTTCTTATTTTGCAATGCCTGAATTTTCAGGTCCCAACGGTCAAGCACTCTCTGCGATACGCTGCCGTTTTGCAAAATCCGTGTAATACGCCTTTGGTATTCCTCGATTTCCTTACCCATATCAATATAGAATTCATGAGCCATCTTGCTGCGCTGTTTTTCATCATCCGCCACATACATTGAATTTATGCTTATGTACTTTGAATCACGCCTGTCAGAGTATGTAAAGAGATTTTCCTTTGCAATAAGCTCCATAAAATCTTCAAGCAGGTTAACGCCGTGCATATACTCTTTTGGCACGAAATAGTGATACCCTTTTGCGGATATTGCAATTCCGTGAAGTGATGCAATGTACTTTTGTGCCATTGTCTCTATTGTGCGGTTGCCTATGCATTGCAGGTACAGTGAATATCTCATTTCAGCTTCGTCAAAGTATTTTTGAATATCCCTTTCGGAATAGTCAATAACATCTTCAAGCTTCAGCATACCCGTATTTTTATCAAGAACGATGTTTGCAAGCTTTTTGTATCTGTTTGAATTTTTACCAAGTCTTTCTTCTACAAGTTCCCTTGAAATTCTATCGTTCTCGACACGCATATTATCCCGGCAATAGATTTTGTAAACTATTTTTCCGTTCAATGTGTCTTCTTCTATCTTGTCATGGATCTCCCCCGTAGCACTTTTAAATGCGTCTGTCGGAGTAATACTCTCCTTTGCCGTTAATGGAAATCCTATCTGGGCACATATTTCATTTACACGTTCTGTTTTTAAAATGAGTCGTGGAAGTGAGAAATACATATATTTCCCCATAATCTCCTCATTTTCTGCATTGTTTGTATGAATCGCCATAAATTCTTCCGTTTTCATAAATACCCTCCATTTTTACGCAGCCAAAAGCTGTGAAATCTCTTTTGTTTTTGCAAGACAATAATCATCAAAGCCTTTAAGGTTTTCGTCCCAAGTACAGCCGGAATACTTAATACCTTTCTCATCTAAAAGCCTTCTTAATGCCAATAGTGCTTGCTTTACTTCGGGTTTTGAACGCTTATCCATATCAAAAACCTCATAAACCTTTGTAATTTCAAGCGTATCAAGCACATCATTTAACATCTTAACTGCATTTACTCCCGGAACGGCAATAAAAAGACGCCCGTTCGATAATGCACAGGATATATCAGCTTTTAGGGCTCCTTCAGTAATCCAAGCTTCTTTTTGCGTTGTGTCTCCGACAACATGAACCCACGATTTCGCGCCGGTTCCGCCGTTAAAGTTTTTACTTGAAAACCATCTGAATTTCTTTTCATCTGAACCTTTAGGAATGTCAAGCCGCATTTGAAGCCCTTGGATATAGCCTTCATAATTGCATACAGGGATAAATATACCGCCGCAGGATTTATAGTACATCTGCATTTTTCCCGTTTCGTCCCGGTAAAAGCCCGGAATACCGTCAAGGTCATACCTTCTTGACAACTCATCCAAAACTCTCCGTCTGAACTTCGCATCAGTCGGTATACTTCTGTACTTAAATCTTCTGATCTCACTGAAATTGAGTCCCCTATTTGCCAAGTTCTGATAATGCTTTTTGTTTAGATGTAAAAGTTCAAGAAAGTCGTAATATACATTATGACGCTCTTTAAGACTTCGTATTGGCATATCAGGTTCTTCAGCAAGCGGTATAGGGATTTGAGCATAAAAACCGTTTTTCAATTCTTTGTACGCCTCTTTATTGCTCAATCCTCTGATTTTTGCATACAGAGAAACACTATTGCCCTTTTCGCTACATCTGAAACAATGAAATTGTTCCTTTTCATGATTAAGTCCAAGATGATACTTTTTATCTCCGCAGAACGGACATTGTGCAGTAAATTCAACCGGATTTTTCTGCACAGGGCTAAACCGTATTCCCAAGCTCTTTGCAACTTCTATAATGTCAAATTTGGCATACTCCATTAAGCTGCCTCCTTAACTGCATTTGTTTGAGGCGACCTTACGGTAAGCTGACAGTTCCGGGCATATGCTAAGAGCACCTGTCCCTGAATTGGCTCAATCTTTGTAGTAATTCCTTCGGCATTGTCTATGTATAGCGGAAAATTCAAATTTGTCAGTCTTTTAAGCAGCTTAGCAATTTCAAGACCGGCTTTTACTTTTTCTGACGCAGAAAGCCATCTGTAATCCTTGCCGTCATAAGTAAACCTGAATGTATCCTTAACTTCACCTGTAGTCTTTACCACATCAAAAAGCTTTATTGCCGCACGGTTCATTTTGAGATTTGACAGCATTATCTCCGCCTTTTTTGACGCAAAGCTTGTTGCAGCCTGAACAATAGAATTAAGCTCCGTCTTTTCTTCTGACAGTTTTGCAAGCTGTTTCTCAAATTCAGCGATTTTTTCGTCATTTTTTCCGACTTCACTCAAAGCTTTTACATAGTTTTCATAGTCTGCCGCATTCTTTTCAACCATCAAAAGTTCATCGTACTCCTCTTTTGTCAAGTTACCGAACTTTATCTTGTCTTCAAGCATTGCAGCATCAGCCATATCTCCGCTCCCAAGCGCCGAAATCCCATCTGCAATCTTCTTTAAAGCGTCGGCTTTTGCCTCGTTGAATTTTGCAAGTTCCTCGCTGTCAAGCTTTTTTAAATGCTCAAAAGATGCATAAACATTCTTGCCCTGCTCTGCTATTTTTGCAGCATCCTTTTTCATATTTTCAATAATACTTGAAATATTACCTTCGGTTACCGCAGTTTTACAGTACGGGCAAACATCACCAACCTTTAATGAGGCTATCCGCTTCTTTGCATTTTCAAGCCTGTCTTTTATAACTTTCAGCTCTGCTGCGAGATTTGCACCTTCTTTTGCATATTTTGACACATAAATGCGGTTTTGTATCTCCGCCTGCTTTGAAAGCAGTTGTTTTCTCCTTTCATCGGAGCTGTTTTCCACAATTTGTGCCTGCTGCTTTTTTAGAGCTTCTATGTCTATTCCCTCATAACGCTTCTTTTCCAGCACCGTCTTTTTTGAGACAAACTCTTCGCCCATCTTGATGATGTCGTCAATGTCCTTTTCTGCACCACGCTTCTGCTCTTTTAACAGGTCGATCTGGGCTTTAATACGATGTTCTTCGTCCTCGACTTCTCGGATTTTTTCTCGCTTTCCTTTTATATACGAAAAAGGTTCGTTAATTTCCTCATTTTCAAGGATGCTCCGCGTACTATCGCTCAACTTTTCCAATACCTGCTCACGGTCTACTCTTGGTAAAAGCTTTTGCAGAAATTCTCGGCCGCTTTCAGCTATCTTCTCTACAAAGTAAAGAGGATTAAAAAGGGACAGGAATATATCACGTTCGGCAAATAAATTTGTCATATCAGACTGCTTTACCTGCTCCCCGTCTAAAACTATTACCGTATTCGAGCCGCTGCGTTTTCTCGTAAGACTGTGAACAACACCGTTTCTGTCCACAAACTTAACTCCTACCATCATTTCAGAACATTCGGGATTTTGCAGTCTGTCGGCACTTTTTTCACCCCAAAAAGGCGTACCGCAGAAAGCATAGCTTATAGCATCGGCTATTGTGGTTTTACCCTCACCGTTGCCGCCGAATATGTATGAAACATTATCAAGCTTAACGCTATATGGCTCCTTATGCCTTTTAAAACCCGACATTTCAACACTGATTATTGCAAACTCTTTTATTCTTTCCATACCTTTTCCTTTCATTTACGCTGCCAAATCAAAGCTCGACAGAACAGTATATTTACCCATTGCGTTCTGCCTTTGTTCAGCCTTAACATTGGTTATCTTAGTACCGACCTTAAGCCTGTCATCTATTCCTTTCATAAAGGTTTTGTATTGCTTGCCTCCGCAAGACAGTATCAATGTACTGCTCTTTCCGTTCATACCTTCGTTTACGGAAACATTCTTAACCTCAAAAATTGGTGATTTTGGCTTTTCTTTTCCTTTATTTTGTTTATCCGCACTCTGATTTGATGTTTTTGCCTGTGGCTTTACAGCATTTTCTGCCTTTAATTTTTCGCAGGTTTCCTTTCCGAAAATACGGGTAATGGCTTCATAGTAAATGACAGTTAACCGTTCCTGTTCAGCTTTGGTAATCTCCCTATATTCGTCGATTGTTACCCAAACAGGATCAAGCTTATACAAATACCGTCCTATATTCCATTTTACGGCAGCACGCTTAAAGGAATCGGATATTCCTCCCTTTACCGGCTCGAAATTGGAATTTTCGGCAGCGTCGCTTTTACTTA
>JAIKVQ010000176.1 GCA_024685565.1 Bacillota bacterium | reverse complement strand
GAGCTTGCGGCAAAACTGCATAAGGAAATAAAGGAATTGGAGGGATAAATATGATTTGGTATAAAGAGTCAAAGGACGATGACATTATTATAAGTACAAGAATACGTCTTGCACGCAATCTTGAAAAATACCCGTTTCCCGAAACTATTTCTGAAAAGGACAGCAAAGAGGTTATCGAAAAGGTAAAAAATGCAGTATTAAATTCAAATTCAACACTTTCAAAAGAGTTTAGGTTCATTAAGATGAGCGAGCTAAAGCCATATGAGCGGGAAGAATTATCAGAAAGGCATCTTATAAGCTCAGAAATGGAAAAAAGCGGGATTGGTGCAGTATTTTTAAGTAATGACGAAAATATGAGCATAATGCTTATGGAGGAAGACCATATAAGGCTTCAGGTAATTTTGGGAGGCGCAAAGCTCAAAAAGGCGTGGGAGCTTGCAAATAAGATAGATGATGTGCTCGAAGAAAATCTTACCTATGCATTTTCTGAAAAGTTTGGGTATTTGACAGCCTGTCCGACAAATACGGGAACAGGAATACGCGCATCAGTTATGATGCATCTCCCTGCTCTTACACTTACGGGGAACATAAATAAAATAATTTCATCTGCATCAGCGCTTGGACTTACGGTGCGCGGACTTTACGGCGAGGGTTCCAAAGCATACGGAAACCTTTACCAGATTTCCAATCAGATAACGCTTGGTGTTTCGGAGGAGGAAATCATTGAAAAGCTGGAAAATATTTCATCACAAATAGAAAAGCATGAGAAAGAGTCAAGAAATGCAGTAAAGAACAATGAGTCTGTTGCGGACAAATTGTGGCGGTCATACGGAACATTGAAATTTGCAAGAAATATTTCCTCAAAGGAATCAAAAGCGCTGATTTCCGATGTAATTTTAGGGGAAAATATGGGTATAATAGATATTAAAGGCAAAAAATCCAAAATTGAACTTATGATAGAGAGTGAGCCTGCGCTTATTATGCAGGGCAAGAATTTATCGCCTGAAGAAAGGGACAAAAAGCGGGCAGAATTTTTAAGGGAAAATGTATAAAAAATGTCCGATAAAGGAAAGGATAGGTGAAAGCTATGTTTTCAAATTTTACAGAAAAAGCAAGGATTGCAATACAAAATGCCCACGATGCGGCGTGTGAGCTTGGTCACGGCTATATCGGAAGCGAGCATCTTTTGCTCGGAATACTTACCGAGGGAACAGGAGTAGGCGCAAAAATCCTGGAAAATGCAGGCGCTAAAAAGGAAGTTTTGATAAAGCGTATAGAAGAGGTTATGGGCAGAAATATGCCGATTAGCAAAAATTCCGAGCTTGCATTAACGCCGAGAAGTAAGCGTATACTTGAAATTGCGGCTATGGAAGCACGGAATATGGGACATAACTATATCGGCACAGAGCATATTCTGATAGGTATTATAAAGGACGGCGACGGAGTAGGTGCAAATGTTCTGGCGTCCTGCAATGTGGATTTCAATAATATCTATAACGATATTATATCTTCAACCGAGCAGGGCTACGGCGAGTCAAAGCCGTCTGCAAGGCAAGGAGCGTCAGGCGGAAAAACACCGACACTTGACCAGTTCGGAAGAGACTTGACGCATCAGGCACAGGAAAACAAATTTGACCCCGTAATCGGCAGAGATGAAGAAATTTCAAGGGTTATACAAATCCTTTCGCGCAGAACTAAAAATAACCCTTGTTTAATCGGGGAGCCCGGAGTCGGCAAAACTGCAGTTGTAGAGGGCTTGGCGCAAAAAATATCTGAGGGTGATGTGCCTGAACTTTTGAAGAATAAGCGCTTAGTGACTATGGATTTGTCGTCAATGGTAGCAGGTGCAAAATACAGAGGAGAGTTTGAGGATAGACTTAAAAAGGCTATCGAGGAAGTACGCACAGCAGGTAATGTAATTCTGTTTATTGATGAAATTCATACAATAGTCGGAGCAGGCTCGGCAGAGGGTGCGATTGACGCATCAAATATCTTAAAGCCGTCCCTTGCAAGAGGCGAAATCCAGCTGATTGGTGCAACAACAGTAAATGAGTACCGTAAGTATATTGAAAAGGACGCAGCGTTAGAGCGCCGTTTCCAGCCCGTTATGGTGGGTGAGCCTACAAGCGAGCAGACAATAGAGATTTTAAAGGGACTGCGTGATAAGTATGAAGCACATCACGGTGTGAAAATAGAGGATAGTGCAATAAAGGCGGCGGCAGAGCTTTCGGAGCGGTATATTACCGACAGATTTTTGCCCGATAAGGCGATTGACCTTATTGATGAGGCGGCGAGCAAGAAGAAATTATCAGCCTTAACCGCGCCTGATGATGTTAAAAACCTTGAAAAAGAGGCGGAAAAAATCAAAAAGGAAAAGGAAGAGGCAATTATCTCGCAGAATTTTGAAAAGGCTGCAGAACTCCGTGACCGTGAAAAAGCCGTTGAAGAGGAGCTTAAACAAGGCACAAGTAAATGGAAAGATAACCATAATTCTGCTGAGCTCAAAATAGATGAGCAGGATATAGCTGAAATCATAGCAAAATGGACGGGCATTCCTGTTGCTAAGATTGCCGAAGAAGAGGGCGAAAAGTTGAAACATTTAGAGGATGTTCTGCATAAGCGCGTGATAGGTCAGGACAAGGCGGTAAGCGCAGTAGCAAGAGCAATAAGACGGGGTAGGGCAGGACTTAAAGACCCCAAACGCCCGACGGGTTCATTCCTCTTTTTAGGACCGACAGGTGTAGGTAAAACCGAGCTTTCAAAGGCGCTTGCCGAGGCAATGTTCGGCTCGGAGGACGCTATGATAAGGGTTGATATGTCCGAGTATATGGAAAAGCATTCGGTATCCAAATTTGTCGGTTCGCCTCCCGGATATGTCGGCTATGACGAGGGCGGACAACTTACCGAAAAGATAAGAAAACAGCCATATTCCGTAATTCTGTTCGATGAAATTGAAAAGGCTCACCCTGATGTATTTAATATTATGCTCCAGATTTTGGATGACGGTATTTTAACCGATGCGCAAGGACGGCGTGTTGATTTCAGAAATACAGTAATCATAATGACTTCTAATCTTGGTGCAAAGGATATTTTAAATACCACGTCAAAGCTCGGGTTTGGAACAAGCGAGGCGATGTCGGAAAAAGACGAGCATGCCAAAATTGAGGAAAAGGTTATGCAAAAGGTCAAGGAGGCATTTAAGCCTGAATTTTTGAACCGTATTGATGAAATTGTTGTATTTGACAGACTTACCGAGGAGGACATCAAGAAGATTGCAAATATTATGCTCTCTGGCCTTAAAAATAGACTTTTGTCAAACGGAATAACGGCAGAATTCACGGAAAATGCGGTTTCGGAAATCGCAAAAGAGGGCTTTGATGCGGTTTACGGAGCAAGACCGTTGCGGCGTGCAATCCAGAATAAGATAGAGGATATGCTTTCTGAAAAGATTATAGACGGAAGCGTCGGAAACTCAATCACTATTGATGCAGAAGACGGCAATTTTATAGTAAAGTAACCGGTAAAAAAGAGGCGGTGCAAAATATCATGCACCGTCCTTTTTTACCAAAAAGGTACTTGCAAAAAATGGTATAAAGATATATAATTATAGTATAATTCTTTTGAAAGGATATGAATTTTATGGCACAGTTTATGGAGGAATATAAGCGTTGGCTCGATTGCGGACTTCTTTCTGATGAAGAAAAGAAGGAACTTTTAGACCTTTCGGACGAAAAGGAAATAGAGGACAGATTTTACCGTGAATTAGAATTTGGAACGGCAGGAATGAGGGGCGTTTTGGGTATCGGCAGAAACCGTATGAATATCTATAACGTACGCCGTGCTGCAAAGGGTGTTAGCGCATATGTAAAAAAGATGGGTACTTCCGAAAAGGGCGTGCTGATTGGCTATGATACGCGTAATTTCTCTAAAATATTTGCAGAAGAAACAGCGAAAACTCTTGCTAAAGAGGGAGTTTTGGCATACCTTTTTGACAGTGTTCACTCAGTTCCCGAAGTTTCATTCGGTGTGCGTGAGCTTGGCGCAGGAGCAGGCGTTATGATTACCGCAAGCCATAACCCAAAGGAGTATAACGGATTTAAGGTTTACGGTCCTGACGGCGGACAGCTGCCTCCTGAGGCTGCACAGATTGTAATTGACGCAATCGAAAGCTATGATGTATTTTCTGATGTTGCCGTTATGCCGTTTGATGAGGCAAAGGATAAGGGACTTATTAAAATGGTAGGCGAGGCGCTTAACGAAAAGTTTTTGGAAACGGTAAAAACACAGCAGATAAATCCCGAAAGCGTTTATGCTGTAGCGGATACTATGAAACTTGTTTATACGCCATTCCACGGGAGCGGTTCAAGACCTGTAAAGGAGATTTTAAAGCGCATAGGCTTTAAAAATGTGCTGGTAGTTGCCGAGCAGGATAATGAGGACGGTAATTTCCCGACTGTAAAATCACCTAACCCTGAAAATGCGGAAGGATTTTACCTTGCAGAAAAGATTGCAAAGGAAAATGATGTTGACCTAATAATCGGAACAGACCCCGACTGCGACCGCGTGGGTATTTTAGTACGGGATAAAAACGGCGACTATAAGACTCTTACAGGAAATCAGACGGGTGCTTTGCTTGTTGAGTACATTTTGCGTGCAAGAAAGGAAAGCGGAAAACTTCCAAAAGACGGCGTTGTTATAAAAACCATAGTTACAACCGAGCTTGCGGCTAAGATTGCGGAATCCTACGGTATCGAGTGTATGAGCCTTTTAACAGGATTTAAGTATATAGGCGAAAAAATGACCGAATTTACCGAAAAGAAAAACCATACTTTTCTTATTGGTTTTGAAGAGAGCTACGGCTATCTTGTAGGAAACCACGCCCGCGATAAAGACGGCGTTGTTGCGACTATGCTTATTGCCGAAATGGCGGCATACTATGCAAATCAGGGAAAGACCTTGTATGATGCGCTTGTGGATATTTATAAAAAGTACGGTTTTTATGCGGAAAAAACGGTATCGTTCACTATGCCGGGTAAAGACGGTATGGCAAGAATGAGCGAAATTCTTAAAAATCTTAGGAAATCGCCTGTAAAATCTGTGATAGGCTTAGATGTTGTAAAGGTCACAGACTTTGAAAATGACGAAACGGGACTTCCGAAGTCGAATGTTTTAAAATATGAGCTTTCGGACGGGAAAACGTATTTCATAGTACGTCCGTCGGGGACGGAGCCGAAAATCAAGCTCTATATCGGAACTGTTGCAGACTCTATGGAAAATGGGGCAAAGCTTATAGATGGGTTGGTAGACGATTTAAAGAAACAGCTTGGTATAGGATAACAAAAAGCAGGCAAACGCCTGCTTTTTTAAGTTATAATGTCAATCGGTTTTCCTGCTTTTTTTTGCAAAGTCTATAGTGTAAACAGTTTTATAAAAAAATATTGCTGCTTTTCAGCGTGAAAAGTAGGAATAAAAAAATTTTCGGACTTTGCGGCAAGGCAAAGTACATATAAAACATAAAATAAGGCACATTACAGAAAAGCTGTAATATGCCTTATTTTTCTTATGTTATTTTATAACTCTTACTCTCAAAACACCGTTTACTGCCTTTATTCTGTCGACAATATCGTCTGTTACAACATCATCTGTATTAATAATGGTGTATGCCAAGTCCTTCTTACTCTTATTGATAAGGTCTGCAATATTGTGATTGCTTTCGGCAAAAAGCGTTGTAAACTGAGTAAGCATATTTGGTATATTTTTGTGAAGAACACAAATTCTACCCTTACCGCTTAAAGGAAGTTCGCAGTTGGGGAAGTTCACCGAGTTCAAAATATTACCCGTTTCAAGATAGTTTGAAAGCTCCTGAGCTGCCATAACAGCACAGTTATCCTCAGACTCGGAGGTTGATGCGCCAAGGTGAGGAATTGCGATAATTCCGTCAACATTTATTGCATCGCTTGACGGGAAATCAACCACATATTTTGAAATCTTACCCGATTTTAGAGCGGTTTTCATCGCGTCAATATCAACAAGCTCGCCTCTTGCAAAGTTCAGAACCTTTGCGCCGTCCTTCATTTTTGCGATAGTATCGCGGTTTATGGTATGTTTTGTATCGCTCGTTAAAGGAATATGAATTGTAAGATAATCTGCCTCGGCGTATACCTCATCAGCGGTTTTTGCGTGCTTAATGTGGCTTGATAATCTCCAGGCAGCGTCTACCGAAAGATACGGGTCAAAACCGATAACCTTCATTCCGAGATGAACGGCAGTATTTGCAACCAAAACACCTATTGCACCAAGTCCGATTACGCCAAGTGTTTTGCCCTGAATTTCATTTCCTGCAAAGTTTGACTTGCCCTTTTCAACCTGCTTTGCAACATCATCGCCCGAAAGCGTTGACGCCCAGTTTATACCGCCCACAACATCTCTCGAGGACAGGAAAAGACCTGCTATAACAAGCTCTTTTACAGCGTTTGCGTTTGCACCGGGTGTATTAAACACCACAATGCCCTTTTCAGAACATTTGTCTGTCGGAATATTGTTAGTTCCTGCGCCTGCACGGGCTACAGCCTTTAGTGATTTTGGCAGTTCCATATCGTGCATAGCAAAACTTCTAAGAATTATGCCGTCGCAGTCGGTATCTGGATTATCAGTAATTGTATATTTACTGCTGTCAAGCTGATCCAAGCCGCAGGCAGCAATTTTATTTAAAGTTAAGATGTCAAACATTCAAATCACCTCATTTGTTTTCAGCTTCAAATTTTGCCATAAATTCAACTAATGCTTTAACTCCCTCTATCGGCATGGCGTTATATATGCTTGCACGCATACCGCCGACAGTTCTGTGACCTTTAAGATTTACAAAGCCTGCCTCTTTGGCCTCTTTTATGAATTTTGCGTTAAGGTCTTCATCGTCTGTTACAAAAGGAATATTCATAAGCGAACGGTCTTCCTTTGCAACGGTTCCGCGGAACATTTGCGAATTGTCCAAGAAGTCATAAAGGATTTTTGCCTTTTCTTCGTTGACCTTCTGTACTGCGGAAACACCGCCCTGTTCTTTAATCCACTCCAAAACAAGCTTCATAATGTAGATGCTGTATGTAGGCGGAGTGTTGTAAAGTGACTGATTATCTGCGTGAATTTGATAATTGAACATTGTGGGGCATATATCAACTGCATTTCCAATCAAATCCTCGCGGATAATAACCAAAGTTACGCCTGCAGGACCTAAGTTCTTCTGTGCACCGGCAAATAAAAGACCGAATTTGGAAACATCAATTTCCTCTGACATAATCATAGAGGAAATATCGGCAATTAGCGGAATATCGCCTGTTTCAGGAAGATTGTTCCATTTTGTGCCGTAAATGGTGTTATTCATACAGATGTAGAAATAGTCCGCATCTTTTGAAAATGTGTTTTTATCAAGCTTTGGTATGTATGAGAAAGTCTTGTCGGCAGAGGAGGCAACCTTATTTACTGTTATGTAGCGTTCAGCTTCCTGTGCCGCCTTTTTTGCCCACTGACCTGTTATTACAATGTCGCATTTTTTGTTCTTTGATGCAAGATTTAAAGGAATCATTGCAAATTGGCTGGAGCCGCCGCCCTGCAAAAATAAAACCTTGTAATTGTCGGGAACATGCATAAGCTCTCTTACCAATGCTTCGCAGCCAAATATAATTTCTTCGTAATCCTTTGAGCGGTGGCTCATTTCCATAACCGACATACCGCTTTTACCGTACTCAACCATCTCCGCCTGTGCCTTTTTAAGCACCTCTTCGGGGAGCATTGACGGGCCTGCTGAAAAATTATAAACTCTGCTCATTAAAATCAACTTCCTTCTGTTTCTTAATTTTACTTAATTATACAATATATTGTTTGTAAGGTCAAGGGCATTGTTAAAAAATTGTCATTTTCGTTAAATATGACAATTTTTTCAGCTTTGTCCGCTTTTTTGTAGTGCATAATATTTTTCTACCGCGTCCGAAATTGCCCATGCAAGGCGTGACTGATACTCGTCATCACAAAGATTTTGCTCTTCTTCGGGATTTGACAGAAAACCGCACTCTACCAAAATTGAGGCAAGCGGAGGATTTTTCATTAGAAAAAGTTTGGTATCCGCCGTTTTTACAACGCTCATTTTTGCGCCTGTAACGTCTGACATTCGGGACTGTATATTCTCCGCAAGAGGCTTTATATCCTCAAAATTTTGTGAGTAGAAAATTCTGAGTCCCTTTGCCGAACTGTTCTTATATGAGTTCATATGAATTGATATGAAAAGGTCGGCGTTTGACTTTTTCATAATTTTCATACGCTTTTTCATATCTTCAATTTTCATTTCTCGGATTGACGCGTTTTTTGAGGTGGAAAGGCTGTCCGGCGTTTCACGTGTCATTATAACATTTATGCCCTTGGCGGTAAGGACTTCACGCACCTTTTCAGCAATTTTCAAATTGATTTCCTGCTCAACAGTACCGCCTGTGCCTACCGCGCCACCGTCGGGAAGACCATGACCTGCGTCTACTATTACAGTGAGGCTGTCCTTTTTCGCAAATCCCCCTGCACGCGGAACTATAATCATAAATGAGCCAAACGCAACTCCAAGCATTAAAAATATGCAGATTGCTATAACTTTTTTTCTGTTTAAAATAAGATACATCATATCACCCGATTAAATATATGATATGATGTATCTTAATATTAGCTGTTATCTTGTACTTTTTCCAAAATGGTAACGCGTGCCCATTCTATACGGTGGTCGCGGATTTCGGTAACTTTTATTCTAAGTCCGTACACTTCAATTTCAGGTGTTGTACCGTCTTCGGGAATTTCGCCGAGTTCTGAAAGGATAAGACCTGCAAAGGTATTGTATTCTTCGTCGGGGAAAGGTATATTCAAGGTATCCGATACCGTGTCAATATCGCAGGAGCCTGAAATTTTATAGGTATTTTCATTTATTTTTATAATATCCTCTTCCTCCTGGTCGTCATACTCATTTGAGAGTGTGCCGACGATTTCCTCCAAAAGATCGGACATAGTTATAATTCCCGCAAGTCCTGCATACTCGTCCAGGACAACCGCAAAATGCGACTTTGTTTTTTGCATCTGGCGGAAAAGCTCGTCCGCTTTTAAGGTCTCGGGTACAAAATACGGAGGACGCAGTATATCCTGAGTATCGCCGCCCTTTATAAGCGCTCGGTAAAAATCGCGGCTGTTAAGAGTGCCGATAATATTGTCGATAGATTCACTGCATACAGGGTAAATGGAGTGATTGGAGGCAGAAATCGTTTCCTCCCATGAATCTTTTTCATCAATCCACAAAATAACCGTGTCGGTCCTGTGAGTCATAATATCGCGAACCTGTGTATCGTCAAGTTCAAAGATATTATGTATCATTTCCTTTTCATCAGGGTCAATAGCACCGCTCTCGCTTCCTATGTCTACCATCATACGTATTTCCTCTTCCGTTACGTCATCGTCGGTATCTGTCGGTTTTATGCCGAAAATCAGAAGGAAAATATTTGCCGTCCATGTCAGCAGAAGAGAGATAGGCAGTCCCAAAAAATAAAGCACACGCAATAACGGCGTTAATGATAATACTATTTTATCAGCATAAATGTCCGCTATTCTTTTGGGCATATATACTCCGAAAATCAGGATAAATACAAAAAGCAAAGCTATGCTGAAAGTATATGCCAAAAACTGAGGATAACTGCCAAAGAGCAGACTCGGCATAAACCGAGATGCCTCAAAAATCATAATAAGCTGTATCAAAACGGTTAAAATGCGCAGAGAATTATAAAACTTATTGGGATTTT
>JAIKVQ010000138.1 GCA_024685565.1 Bacillota bacterium | reverse complement strand
TGAAAACACATATATCTTTTCAAAAGACGGGAAAAAGTTAAACGGAAATTTATTATACACTATACTTCCTATCAACATAGCTGTGGAATATAATTTGCAAAAACAGTTTAGAAAATTAGGTTAGAAGATTATTTAGAAAATATGTTTTAAAAAATATTTTCTCTCGAAAAAAAGTTTCGAATTTCTATTTCAAAAATTGTTTTCGAAAAATTTATTTCGAAAATTATTTTGAAAAAAGTTGTAAACGATTGAAAATTTTTAATTGAAAAACTTAAAAAAATATATTCAAAATCGGTTTATAAAAGCACATAATTTTTGAAAATATTTTGGAAGATTTGAGCAAAAATTAAACGAAAAACGAGCACAAAAAATTTGGGCGGTTTTTGAGGCTTTGTACGCCTTAAAATGATTGGACGGGAAAGTAATCGGGATAGGGGCATTGAGAGAACCCAGAGACAAATTTGAGCGGTTTTTGAGGGGCATCAGGGAAATCAGTCCTTAAAGTAAACGAAAAAAGACCTCTTTTCCGAAAAAGTCCAAAATCTGCGAATTATTTTCAAGCAGGAAAAAGCAGTGGTGTCGCAAGGCTGCCACAACTGCCCTCAAACATCGACCGGCAGAGCCGTTCGGGCTGGTGCTGTTAGACGGGTGTTGGTGCTGTTTTGGTGCTATACTACCCATAAATGCGATAAAAAGGCGATAAAAGTGGTGTTTTTGGTGGTGTCAGGGATTTTTTGGAAGGTTGATGAAATTGCAAATCTTCGACTAAAATTTTATTATTTTTTGTTGGGTTTGGTGATAGATTTTTGAAAACCGGTGTGGTAGTTTGTACTCAAAAAATGAAATCAGGAGGGACACCTAATGACAAAATTACTCAAAACCTATACCGATGTGAAAATCATTTCTGTCAAAAAGATATCCGATATGGCTGATGCCGATTGGGATTGGCGCAAGGACTTAGTCGGACAAACCGGAACGCTGTATCTGTATAAACGGGCACAACTTTACAGAGCCATACTTGATATCGAAACCCACTATTTCTACACCGGCAGAGGGCTGTTAGAAATAAAAAACGACATCATCACTCTGCGTACCCGCAATACGGAATATGTATTCAAGATACTTTCTGACTGCAAAATATGTTCACAAACATAGAAACGGAACGGTCAAACAAAGACCGTTCCGCTATTAGTTTTAATTTACAAAAATCAAAGTGAAATCTCCTCTAATTTTCTAAAAGCACAGACCGCATCGGCATCTGTTATTTCTTCACAGATTACGGGAATATCAAGATTATATTCCTTCATTTTTTCAAATATGAGATTATAGTTTAGCATTCCCTCGGTAGGCTTTACTGCTTTGAATACGCCGTTTTCTACCACAAAATCCTTTGCGTGAATTACACAGATTTTATCATTAAGCAGGTCAAAAGTATCATTTATAATCTCATCTTGCTTTTGATAATTATGAATATTCAAGTAATTAACGGGGTCAAAAATGACCTTCACATTATCGGAATTAAGGTCATCTGCAAGTCGTTTCATTTTTTGTGGTGTATTTATAACAAAGCAGTGTACTCCCTCAACCGCAATATTTACTCCGTACTTTTCCGCCTCTTTTGTAAGCTCCTTGAATGTTTCCAAAACACGCTGATATGCTTCTTCGGTATCGGTTAATCCCTCTTGATATATACCTGTTTCTGTACCCACGGCAATGGGTTTTAATATGCTTGCATACTTTATTTTTTCCTTGAATTTGGCAATATCGTACTGTAAGCCGTTATCGTCGGGATTTGACGGATTTATGTAACTCCCTAAAATTGCAACCTTGATTTCCCCAAGCTGTTCCTTTATCGAATTTGCATATTCCTTTGTGAATTTTCCTGTTTCAAAGCCGTCAACGCTCTTTTCCAAAACGAGCTGAATATACGGAATATCTTCCGAAAAACACCTCTTGCAAATACGTTCAAGCCCTTTTTCTGCGACATCGTGTGCCCGTATCCCTTTTTTCATAAAAATTCATCGCCTCTTCTTATTTTAACCAGATATACCCAATTAAATAAAAATCAATTAATCTGTTAAATATTTTTACTCCATTTTATTGATAAAATGTTATGTACTTTTATTCTTTTTTAATATAAAACACAAAATGTATATCTTTTTCTGAAAGCCTGTATTTCTCCAAAAGCTGCGGTCCGCAGGAATTTGAACCGATTCCGGAATTTTTGTAATCTATCCTGACATTTGTGCCGATGCCTTTTTTAAGCTCATCTATGTGCTTTGCCTTATCAAGCATTTCCGTAGTATAATGCGACACATTCATATCAAACTCGGTTTGCGCTGTAAAGGTAAGTCCGTTCTCTATTTCAAGCACCTTTGTTTTTGTATGATTGCCGTGTTCTTGCGGCATTATATACGGAACATATTCGCTGTCGGCATCACTTTCATACCAACCGATTTTAGAGTGTCTTGACATATCGCAGTAGCTTTCCATAGGTCCCATACCGAAATAACGGAATTTATCGGTTTCATACGGGAGCTCGAATTCAAATCCAAGTCTTGGAAGCCAAATACATTTCTCCTTAACCTTCCCCAAAAGCTCTATCTTTATTTCACCGATTTTGTTTACTGTATATTTTACCGTATAATTAAAGAACGGAGTTCTTGAAACTCCTGCCAATGCACCCGTTACAGTAACAGTATTTGTGTTTGTCCTGCAATCATAAATAAACTCAAACTGACGGTTTAAGTTTTCTCCCTCCCAAGTACTATACCAATACCATTTTGTCTTTACATTCCTGTCATTATCGGCAGGCGCACGCCATGCAGAGATTTTTACAGGCTCTAAAAGCTGTTCCTTTCCGTCTTTTTTAAGGCTTGTAAATGTGCCTAAATGCTTTGAAAATGTGTAGGAGAATTTATCGCCTGAAAAAACAATGAAATTATCATCTTCACTTATTTTACAGGCTGTCTCATCATATACCCTTTTATTCTCTTCTACATTTACTTTCAACTGTTTTTGTGCCAACTCATAACCGTCTTTATCGAAAAGATAACAGTTCACAAATGCACCCAATTTACATTTTTTCGGTAACTCTATTTGAAATTTTGTGATTTTATGAGGGTTTACATCAAGATACAGCATCTTTTCTTCTGTGATTTGTCCGTCAATCGATATTTCATACTTAAAATCAAAGTCTGAAAGATTTGTAAAATCATAGCGATTAAGTACAGTTATTTCGTTTCCGCAAAGAGTACAATCCATTCCCTGATATGCAGTCTTGATTTCAAGACTTCCCGCTTTCAGCGTTCTGTCGTAGAAAACCATTCCATCGCAGCAGAAATTACCGTCCTGCGTCATTTCGCCTTCAAAATCACCGCCGTATTTTGGCACACTATCAACTAAGACAGTATGGTCGGCCCATTCCCATATACAGCCGCCGATGAAACTCGGATATTTATAAAGCTCTTCCCAATAGTCGCACACATCACCGGGACCGTTTCCCATAGCATGAGAATACTCGCACAAAAAATACGGCATATTAAATTCGGGATTTTCAAGCTTTTTCTTGATATTCTCTATTGTTTCATACATTCTCGAATGAATATCAACATATTTTTCATTTTCTATTGCAATATCCCCGTACTTTTCCGGAAAATCAGCCTCCATTGATGCGTCTTCACAGTGCAAAAGCCTTCTTTTATCTTCGTTTCTAAGCCATTTCAGCATAGCAATCTGATTTATTCCAAAACCGCTCTCATTTCCTGTTGACCACGAAAAGATACAAGTGTGGTTTTTATCCCTTCCGTATGCCCTTATTTGCCTGTCCATAAAAGCATTTTCCCAGTTGGGATTATTGCAAAGCCAGTAGGAATTACCTGTGCAGTCATAACCGTTACCGCCTGCCTCCCGATTTGCAAATCCATGTGTTTCGAGGTCTGTTTCAAGCATAACATAAAAGCCCAATTCATCACAAAGTTCCAAAAATTTCGGTGTTGGAGGGTAGTGAGATGTGCGGATTGTATTTATATTCAGTTTTTTCATCAAGAGTAAATCCCTTTTTATGTCCTCTTCCGTCATTACCCAGCCTTTTTGAGCTTCTGTATCGTGATGATTTACTCCCTTTAATTTTACAGGTATGCCGTTTACCAAAAATTCGTTTTTATTGCTTAATCCATAGGTAACAAATCCGATTTTTTGTCTTATTATTTCATCTTTATATGTAAATATAAGCTTGTAAAGATACGGCTTTTCCGCATTCCACAAGGTCGGATTTTCTACTGTAAATTCTGCATAATTTTCGGCATTTTTTTCTGCTATCAGATTTTCTTTATCATAGAGCTTTATATTTGCCGAGCCGTCAAAATCAAGTTTAATTGTATTTTCTTCGGTTAGGATTTTTATATCCTTAATATGTCCTTTGGGACGTGAAAGAATATATGTATCCCTGAAAATACCGTGAAACCTGAAAAAATCCTGATCCTCAAGATAACTGCCGGAGCACCACTTCCGCACCTTTACTAAAACAGAATTTTCCCCCGTTTTAATAAATTCCGTTATATCAAATTCCGACTGCAAATGCGAGCCTTGCGAATAACCCACATATTGATCGTTTATGTAAAGCTCCAAACAGCTCGACACGCCCTCAAAGACAATATATGTATCTCTTTCGGTATCTGTAATTTCAAATTTGCGCTCATAAACACCCATTGGATTTTCGCTAGGGACATATGGCGGATTTACAGGATGAGGATACGCAACATTTGCATAATTCGGGTTTTCGTATCCAAAAAGCTCCCAGCAGGAAGGAACGGGAATTTTATCCCAATCCTTTTCGATATAGCCTTCCTCAAAATCGCGCTCATAAAACTTGAAATTCCATTCGCCGTCTAGAGATATACAATTGTTTGGTATATAATGCGCCCTCTGTGGCATACAGTTTTCGCTAATTGTCATTATAGCAGACCCCTTAATGTTATAATCTTTTTATTTCTAATTTTACTTTACAATATACTATTCCTGTTTCCAAATACAACATCATTATTTACTAATTTAAGCTTTTTTTGAAAATATGTCAATAGTAGCTTTGACATTATTACGCATTGCCGCTATTGCATCATTTACCGTATCGTGAAATTGTTTGTATTTCTTTCCCGATACGGCCTCGCCGCCTGCCTTTGCCATATAGGTATAGTAGTTAATCTTGCGTATCCCCAGCTCTATTACCTTTTTGTAGTCTGCGTGGCTTACGCCTGAGCCGCCGTGCATTACAGATGTAAAGCCCAGATCAAGCCCTTTTTTAATATAGGCAAGGTCTGTGCCGTGGTCAAGATGTACGCAAACGGGAACACTTGCTCTATCCGCCATAAATAGCATTATCGGCGCTATTTCATCAATGTCGCAGAGTCCCATTTCCTCATGCACCTGTGCGTGCATTATGATTACGGGCTGATTTAGATCCTCCGCCGCCGAAATTACCGCCTTTAAGCTCTCAAAATTCGGCGTATTGAATGAGCCTATTGCACATTTTTTGGCTTTTGCCATCTTTAATATCTGTTTTAATGTTACCGGTATCTAAAATTCCTCCGCGAATTTTTCTTTATCGCACACAAAATTGAAGGTTAAATTTGTTACATATTCTTCATCAGGTTTTATGAACCTGAGTTTTCCCTCTTTGCACGGACAAATCCAGCCGTCGTGAGTCTGACTTTTTATTATCGCGTCAATATACTTTTTTGCACGCGAAATCATACCTTCATCTTCCAAAAGATATGCAAGCGGAATAAACCCGTCGAGCCAATACGGAACACGTTCCCAGCCCTCGCGAGTTCCTCCGATCCAAGCGCTGTCCCTGACATCGGGCCAAACCTTGTCAAGATTTCCTGCTAAGCCGTTTGCCTGCAAAAGAAGCTGTTTTTTTATCCAGCCTGCAGGCTTAATTTCGTTTGTCGTAAAAAATTGATATTTTAATTCTTTCATATCGACTTTCCTTTTTATTTTAAAAGCAATTCTTCTATTGCATACGCCACTCCGCCGTCTCCGCAATCTGTTGACACAAAATCGGCAATACTCTTTACCGCATCTACTGCGTTTCCCACTGCAACGGCAATGCCTGCATTTTTGAGCATATCCATATCATTCACCGAATCGCCTATTACTATCGAATTCTTTTTTTCTATACCCAAATATTTCAAAGCCACGTCCATTCCCGATGCCTTTGTGCAGTCGCGACGACCGCACTCGATATATTTTCCGTGGTCATAAAGCGCAAGGCGTTTTTCTAAAAAAGCCTTATCGCCGTCCGAAATTGTTTCTCCGAATATTTCAATTTTCTGAATTTTTAAATCATTATTTATGTCCAAAAAATCCTCTGGATTTTCTATCTTTCCGAAATCCCAACCCTCAAATGCGTGTGTCGGATTGAGGATAAAACCTTTTTCCGCCCCGCTTACCAAAAAACCGTTTTTTGTGTTAAAAAAATGCTTGACACATTCATGTACAACGTTTTTTTCTATGTACTTTTCAAAAACAGTTTTGCCAGACACCTCTATATTCGAGCCAATTCCTGAAACAACACCGTCAAATTCAATATTTCCCCAAAGGTCAGGTCTTGTATAAGATCTTGCCCTTGCTGTATTTATAAAAATATAGTGTCCTTTTTCCCTTGCCTTTTTAATAGCGTCTTTATTTTTGGGATTTACTCCGTCCATATCCGCCAAAGTCCCGTCAATGTCTATAAAAACCGCATATTTTTCCATTGTTGCTCTCCTTAATATGATTTTAAATACTCTTTTGTGTTTTCAACCATCTCATAAAACAGCTTTTTTGCATCTGCTTTTGAACAGGTAACAAGCGGGTCGTTTTCAAATTCCCGTAAAATTGCAGTCAAATCCCTTTCAGCAATGGCAGTACTTAAATTTTCCTGTTCACCGCAAATCCGCGAAACCAACGGGTAAATTGATTTGGGAATTTCTCCTGCAAAAACAGGAGTAACCGTATCAGATGTGAAAACGGCATTAGTTTCAACAACCGCGCCTATCGGCAAATTAGGAATTTGACCGAAATTCGGGATATTGACATTCGTTACCAAATCGCAAAGTCCCAAAATCGCTCTTATTTGATTTACACCCTCTTCACCAGTGCATTCAATTTTAACACATTCATTTCCGTTTTGCAAGTCCCAACTTTTTTTTAGTCTATTTTTAAGGTCATTTTTTCGCCAAGCAACGCCTGTCAGCCCAAATCCCCATTTCTTCACGGTTTCGGGGCTTTCAAGATACCATTTTCCCTCGCAGAATTCCGCCAGGTGCCTGTCCCCTGCCGCGGCGATAAAACCGTACCTGTTAAACAGGTCGAGCTTTACCTTATGCGAACATTCAAAGCTGTTATTTATCCAACTTTCATCAAGATTTTCGGTATATCCCGTTTCCCCGTATTTTAGCGCAAATTCCTTATACACGGGAAATAAATCAATGTTTTTGTATGTTGCCTTTGTAAGCCAGGTAAAATGATTGACGCCTACCGGATTTACTTTTATTTCGTTTCTTTTTTCAGCATCTAACCCTTTTATTTTTTTTAGTGCCTCGATAAGCAGTTTTTGAGTTCCGAAAACCTCGTGGCAACAGCCGAATGCCTTTATTTTCGGAAATACCCTGTAAAGGGTTTTGACTAAAAGCGTCATCGGGTTTGTATAGCTTATAACCCACGCGTCGGGGCAGTATTTTTTGATATTTTCGGCTATTTCCTCATACATAGGCACGGCACGCATTGCACTCAAAATTCCGCCAGGCCCCGTTGTATCGCCGACAGACTGGTAAATTCCGTATTTCTCGGGCGTATGAACATCTGACTCCATTTCATCAAATGTTGCGGGCAAAATAGAAATAACGACAAAATCAGCACTAGAAAGTGCCTCCTCCGCCGTTTTTACCGCATAATAGCGCCACTGTGATTTTGCATCTTCTGCCGTATTATACTTATTTCCTATTATTTCGTTGCTCTTTGCCGCCGATACAGCCGATTGTAAATCGCTTCATACCCTTAACAACACGGCAGACAGCCGCAAAATCGCGTAAATTCTTCTGAAATTCCTTTGAAAGAGGATTTACAACGTGAGGCTTCATTACCGTATAAGGCACTCTGTACTGTTCAAACACATCTGTTACCGAAAAGCATCAAAATCGGCGCGCCTGCATTTTCAAGTGCCGCGATAGCACCGTTTTCGTCAATAAAGATAGGCATACAAAGGATTACTCCGTCGTATTCGCCCTCGTGAAATTTGAGCCATTTGGCATAAGCTCTTCCCTCATCTCGCGTCTCAACAGCACCGTAGCGGGTTGCGTCCTTATCCATCATAATATAGTCATAGCCAGCATCTGTTACCGCCTTTACCATATCCGCTCTTGCGCCCTCGATAAGCTCTGCGGGCATAAAGCCTCTGTTTCCAAAATACAATGCAAATTTCATATCTTCTACACTCATCTACTTATCGATGTTTTTACAGTTTTCTATTACCCATTCGCAGTAACTGAACCACTCGTCAGGATTTACAAACGCATATTTATCACCGTTTTCCAGCCTTTTTGCCTTTTCCAAGGTGTGATTATGCTGCATATGATTACCCAAAAATATATCCACTCTCTCATTTTTCAGCCGTTTCATAGAATTTACCAAATCATCACGAAGTGAAAACGGCAGGTTATATCTTTTTAAGTACTCTGTTGACAGCGTATTTATGCCCATTCCGCCGTGAAGTCCTGCTCTATATGTATCTTTTCCGTCTGTGACATCAAAAAAGTATGACATAGCGCCTGCCGTATGCCCCGGGGTTGCCAAAGCTGTTATTTCGGTATTCCCGAGCTTTATTTTATCTCCGTCATTTAGCAGAACATCAGGCTCAAAGGTTTCGGTATATTCCATATTAAGTTCTTTTGCATAGGAAAGGTCAAGAGTGCCGTTTGCACTTTCCCTGTCCTTTTCGCCTAAAAAGGTTTTTGCGCCTGTCAATTCAACAAGTGCTCTTGTTGCGCCGAAATGGTCAATATGCCCGTGAGTCATAACTATATACTTCAAATTGAGCGGATTAAGCCCCAAAAGGTGCATATTATGAATTACAAGGTAAAGCGATTGCTGATACCCCGAATCAAGCATTATAAGCCCTTCGCCTGTATCAATAATGTGCGTTGACGCAGGCTCCGTGCCTACAAAATATAAATTTCCAAATATTTTAAAAGGTTTCACATAGCCAATCCACGGTTCTTTCATACTGTACCTCCAACATTTATATTACAAAAAGTATTGTTGCCCCAATGCAAATTACAAGACCCGCAACCTGTTTTTTCTCTAATTTTTCGCCAAAGAAGGCAAGACCTGCCAAAGCGGTGAAAATAATTGTGCCTCCCGTCATTACCGGAAACTGCACCGTTGCGGGAAGATGTGAGGCACATTTCAGCTGAAGCAAATATGATACTCCGCTTGCAAGCCCCGACAAAACAATAACAGCATACATTTTTGGCTTTATGGACAGGATTACTCCTTTTCCCTTTTTCAAAAACGGCAGCATCCCGCCGAACATCAGCGCTTTTGCGGCGTTATTAAGTGCTACAAATTCATTCTCCGAAACCGTTTTATATCCCAAATCGGTCTGATGCATTTTTGAGACGATGCTGGTAGCTCCGTTCAGAATAAATACCAATATGCAAAGCAGATAAAAGAGTTTTTTTCCTTTGTTATTACTACTGTCACCTTGCAATATGATCGCCGCTGTCATCAGTAAAAGTGCGATGATTTTTGCTATCGTAACGCTTTCTCCCAAGAAAATCACGC
>JAIKVQ010000084.1 GCA_024685565.1 Bacillota bacterium | reverse complement strand
CGGCAAAAAGCCGTACCGTTTACGGACAGACAACACATCAAGTAAATTCGCGGTTTTTAAAGGAAATACCAGACGAATATCTTATAGAGGACGGGGTTTCGCCTGTTGATAGGCTGGGAGACAGTATACAAATTCCCCAGTCGGTAAAACGTGCCAAATCAGAAATGCTTGGGAAAATATCATTGGCAAGTTCGTTTTCTGCACCTAAGATTGATTTTTCAGCAGGGGACAGAGTACGCCATAAATTATTCGGGGACGGCACAATAACCGCTGTGCAAAGGTTTGAAAAGGACGCGCTTTTGGAAGTTAAATTTGACAGCGGAGAGGTAAAGCGCCTCATGGCGGCATTTGCCAAACTCGAAAAAATATGATTTTGGAAAAAATACTTGAAGTTTTTGGTATAGTATAGTATAATTATAAATTGTAGGGCGATGATAACCGAGTCCTGTACGACAAAGTGCTGTGAACCTTGTCAGATGGGGAACCAAGCAGCAATAAGCAGAGGTCTTTGTGCGATACAGAAAAACTCGGTTTGAGCCTTATTTTATGTTAGAAAGGGAGATTGATGTGGCATATCAGGCAATTTATCGAAAATGGCGCCCTGCCGTGTTTGAAGATGTTGTAGGTCAGCAGCATATAACGAAAACACTTCAAAATCAGCTTGAATCAGGCAAGATTTCGCACGCATATCTTTTCTGCGGTACGCGCGGAACAGGTAAAACAACTGTTGCCAAGATACTTGCACGGGCAATAAATTGCCAAAATCCCAAAGGCGGCTCTCCCTGTAACGAATGTTCTGTTTGCCGCGGCATATCCGACGGCTCGATTTTAGACGTTTTTGAAATAGACGCCGCGTCAAATAACGGCGTGGATAATATAAGAGAAATAATAGAGGATGCAAAATATGTTGCGTCGGAGGCAAAGTACAGAGTCTATATTATTGATGAGGTGCATATGCTGTCACAGGGCGCATTTAACGCACTTTTGAAAACGCTTGAAGAACCTCCCGAACATACCGTTTTTATTTTGGCGACAACCGAGGCACATAAGGTACCCCAGACGATTTTGTCAAGATGCCAGAGGTTTGATTTTAAGCGCATAAATACGGGCGATATTGTAAGGCGTATGCGCGAAATTGCTATGGGCGAGGGACTTTCGATAACTGATGATGCCTACAGTCTTTTATCCCAGCTTGCCGACGGGTCTATGCGTGACGGACTCACAATTTTAGAAAGATGCGTCTCCGAAACAGACGGAACTCTCACATATGAATCCGTTTCCAAAGCCTTGGGAATATCGGGGAATGCACCGCTTTTTGCTATGGCTGATGCGGTAAATTCGGGAAACAGCGGGGAGATTTTTGAAATAATAGAACAGCTTATGAGCGACGGCAGGGATTTGAATAATTTTATCGGAAATCTTATAGGGCATTACAGAAATCTTTTAATATGCAAGGTTACCGATAAAACTGAAAAGCTGATTGACCGTGAGCCAAAAGAAATTGTTAAGCTCAAGGCCCAGGCGGAGCGTACTTCATTTGAAAAACTTTCCGGCGCAATTTCAATACTCTCTGGCGCCCGTAATGAGGCAAAATGGGCAAAAGAACCGAGGACAATTTATGAGCTTGCCCTGATAAAGCTTACAAGACCTGAACTTGATGCGTCTTATGATGCACTTTTGGACAGAATAAAGGCTTTGGAAGAAAAGGTAAAAGAAGGCATAAAGGTGCAGGTGCAAAGAGCGGAGAAACCACCTGAACAAAAGTCAGTAAAAAAGGCTAAACAGCCGTCAGCAAGGCTTTTTGTGCCTTTTGATGTAAATTCGTTTACACAGGACACTCCCTGTGTTGCAGCGGCACGTGGCTGGGACAAGATTTCAAGGCAGATTTCAAAAAAATACCCATTTATCTCAAGTGCGGTGCTTGGAAGACGGGTTACGATAGATGGCGAAGGTATAATACTTATATTTGAAAAAGATGAAACAATGTCGAAGGAGCTTGCAAAAACTCACAGAGCAGAGATAGAGGAGCTTATCGCTCAAGCAATCGGGAGCAGAATAGTTGCAAAAACGGCATTTTTAGAGGACATAGAGGATAATATTATTGACTTTTGGAAAATAGGCGAAAAAAAGGACACAAATAGTAATACTTTTAAGGACTTGGACGAGCGTTTTCCCGAGATTGTGGAGGATATTGACAGCTCCGAGTTCATAAGCTATGAGCCTCAAAATGACGATTTTGAGCAGGTGGAAATCGAAGGCGAAGAGGACGAGGAAGAATTTTTAGAGGAAAATGAACGCGAAAGTGAAGAATAAAGGAGAAATGAAAAATGGGAAAGTATAAGGGATTTGGCGGAAGCGGAATGAATCAGAATAAAAAGGTGCCGAATGTTGTAAAACAGGCACAGCTTATGCAGGAGAAAATGGAATCTGTTCAGGCAGAAGTTGAAAAACAGGAGGTTGAAGCTACCGCAGGCGGAGGCGCAGTTACTGTTAAGATGAACGGCAAAAAAGAAGTCAAGGCGGTTACGATAAAGCCTGAGGCTGTTGACCCTGATGATGTTGAAACACTTGAAGATTTGATAACCGTTGCCGTTAATGACGCAATTAAAAAGGCGGAGGCGCTTATGGAAGAGGCTATGGGAGCGATAACGGGAAATATAAATATACCTGGATTGTTTTAATTGAGGAAAAATTATGTATTCACCCACGATTGAAAGTTTAATCGAACAGTTTGCCCAGTTTCCGGGTGTCGGCAGGAAAAGCGCTGAACGTATGGCATTTTATATTCTTGACGCTATGAGCGATGAGGACGCAAAAAAGATGGCGGAGATTATTTTGAGTGCCAAAAAGTCGATAAAATTCTGTGAAATATGCCAGAACTTAACCGATACTTCGCCCTGTCATATTTGTAATTCC
>JAIKVQ010000026.1 GCA_024685565.1 Bacillota bacterium | reverse complement strand
ATTATGGTGCTTTCAGATGAAATTTACGGCGAACTGCGTTATGATGAAGAGGGACACACTCCCTTTTCGGCAATAGACGGAATGAGAGATAGAACCGTAGTGGTAAACGGTTTTTCAAAAACCTTTGCTATGACGGGCTGGCGTCTTGGTTACGCTTTGGGTGCAGCGCCCATAATCAAGGCTATGACAAAGGTGCATCAGTACTGCATTATGTCAAGTCCGACAACCAGTCAGTTTGCGGCAATTGAAGCTCTGCGCTCCTGTGACGGAGACGTTTTGAATATGCGCCGCGAATATAATTACCGCAGACGCTTTATCGTTGACGGATTTCGCAACATGGGGCTTTCCTGTTTTGAACCGCTTGGTGCTTTTTATGCATTCCCGTGCATAAAATCCTTAGGAATGACAAGCGAAGAGTTTGCAACCGCACTCTTGCAGGAAGAAAAGGTCGCCGTCGTTCCGGGAAATGCTTTCGGCACAAGCGGAGAGGGCTTTATCCGCTGTTCGTATGCTTATTCCATAGATAATATTGAAGAGGCGCTTTTGCGTATCTCCCGATTTGTTGAAAGACATAAAAAGCAGGGGTTTTAATAAATCCCCTGCTTTTTTATTATCCGTTTTACTTCCCTTATACGTTGTTTTTCGTCCTTTTTGTCATCTGCAACAATGTTCCGTATTTCCTCCAATGTATTTGCGGCAGCAGAGTTTATGCTTTCCGCAAGATTTGTGTCCGAAAGGCTCATTCCGTTTGCCAGAATTTCACCCATTATTTTTGCCGCCATGGCGTTTTGAACATTCACTATTATTCCTCCTTTGCCTTTATTCTCACAACAACGCTTGTCATATCATCTCGGTACGCAGCCCTCGATTTAGCTCCTTCCAAAAGCCGCGTTGCAAGCTCCTCATCGCTTGTCCCACCTAACAGAAACAGTTTTTTTATCCATTCATTTTTCATAACCCCGCTTGACGCTTCGCCTATGCCGTCCGAAACCATAATAATCATATCGTTTTGTGCAAGTGTGTATTTTTGCGGTACAACCTTTATGTTTTCCAAAATTCCTATCGGAAGCGCGCTTGAAGAAACTTCCTCTATTTTCCGTTCCTTTTTTATAAAACTTTGGGCACTGCCTATTTTTAGAAATTCCGCCTCGCCCGTTACAAGGTCTATTTCTAAAATGTCCGCAGAGGAAAAACGTTCTCTGTCCGCATTTAGTGCAAGTGCGGAATTTATCATATTAACTGCCGATTTTTTGTCTATACCCGAGCAAAAGAACTCTGCAAAGAGCCGCGCTGTAAGAGAACTTATTTCGTGCGCCGACCTTCCTGAACCCATACCGTCGCACAGGATAATAAAGTATTTGTTTCCATTTTTGAAATGTATTACTGTATCACCGCTTATTTCCTCACCGCCTCCCGATTCCTGACACACTGTCGCACATACGCTGTATCTTTCGCTCTTTATCTCTGCTTTCGGCATAGTCATTACTGTCTGCGACAATCCGTTTATTATATCTGAAAACTCTCCGTATTGGTTTACGGCTATATTTCTGTCATAAACCGCCTCTCCCTTATAAACCTCATTTTGCTTATAAAGCTCGTACATATGGGAAAATTCGCTAAGCAATTTCTCCGAGCGGATACAGAACTGATTAAAATGCTTTGGAACATTTGAGTAATTTAAAAATCCGTCCCTATCCATTATCTTTTTTAACTCTTCCATCATACCTAAAGTACTTCCACTTTCTGCAAAACACCGTGCCTGGTTTCTGCACCCTCTGCACGTACGCTCAAAAACAGTTTCATATATGTCGTTTTTGTTTTTTTCCTCCTTTGAAAGAGTTTTTACTCCGTTTCCCAAATCTCCCACCGCCTGCGCTACCGTTTTAAGGCGGTTGGCAATTATTTCACCTTCTCTTTCATAATCCGCGCTTTGGAAGGCATCATTTATCCTGCTTCCTATCTTTACTGCAACAGTTTCCGGCAGGAGCAGAAAAACTATAGGTGCTGTGAAAATATCCGCAACGGTCAGTGCTCCCAATTCTCCCATACAAAGAACGCTTACCGTCATACCGCAAAGAAATCCCGCACTTGTGCCGGTCTTGCCCGTTCTTGAAAGTGCGGACGCTGCCGCTGCAGCAAGAGCAAAGGTTCCTGTCATTTCTATCGGAGAGGGACTTTTTATAAAAATCATAAATCCTAAAGCAGCACCTGTAAGCACCGAGGCAGGAATACCGCATGAATAGCTTACGCTCATAATTACAATCATTCCTGCAAGAAGCGCCGCATCAGCGCCTATATATGGAATTTCAAGTCCATACATGCCCCCGAGGCAAGCGCCTATAATAATTATTTCCTTTCCGTATGCCAAAATCCCTCCTTTTTTCTCCCCTGCAAATAGCTGATACAGCGCACCCACAGCAAATGCCTCAGGGATAATTAAAATTATTTTTGCAGGCGTTGCTCCAATACTGAACAGAGAAACCGCCGAGCCTACAATCAGCGCCGTACCGAGAGCAACCGCCTTTACCTGAGAATCTTTGAATTTTCTGAAATATACTATTGCTCCGTATATAAGTGCCGAAAGTATGTATTTTACTGCCACCGCACCATCCTGTGCTAAACCTCCTGCAAGCGCTATAATTGCACAGAGCACGTTTTCCTCTGCAAAAGCGGCCGCATAGGCTATTCCAAACGGATATACGCCTATTATCCGCGTCCTTGAAAGGGCTATTACCAAAAACATTTTTATGGTCATGTGAATCCACGGTACAGACAGCGCTCCCTCAACTTTTTTTGCGTATGCGTTCATTTTTTCCTTCCCTTTCTCATAAGCAAATTATTTTACGGGAAAATTATACCATTTACGCTCTTTGCTTTTTGTCAATATCCCTTGTCGAAAAACGGCTTTTTTGTGCCTTAATAATACATTTTATTTACAAATATTCTCTTTTCTTGGACTTTTTTAGAGAATAATGTTAAAATAAGCATAGTTCTTTAAAAAGGCGGTTTTTGTTTTGCGTATTCTTGTTTTTTCCGACTCGCATCAGGATGTCGAAAGCTGTATAAGTGTAGTAAACAGGATAATCGGAATAGATATGATTGTTCACGCAGGCGACCATGCGTCGGATGCTCAAAGGCTTGCGCGTCTTTTTAGCGACATTCCCGTAAATTACGTTTTGGGAAACTGCGATTTTGCCAATGCGCCTAAGGATCTTGTATTTACCGCAGGCGGTAAAAAAATATTTTTGACTCACGGTCATCTTTATAATGTAAAAAATGACCTTGAATATTCATGCCTTTTGCGCCGCGCCAAAGAGCTGGGCTGTGACTGCGCCGTGTTCGGGCATACCCACCAAAGTCTGTGCGATGTAAAAGAAGGGATAACCCTTTTAAATCCGGGCAGTATCCGTTACGGCAGAACCTTTGGCGTAATCGAAATCGAAGACGGCCGGCTGCGAGCGGCTGTTTGCAACACCTGATACACTATATAATGATATATTTTTACTTTTTTCTACAATATCTTGTGTTTATAATAGGATTTTACTTTAATTCTGCACAACAAACAACATCCTATAGTAAAACTACCTGTTACAATTTATATTAACCATATTTCCCTCTTGTTCAACACATTTTTATGTTAATCACGCTGAATATTTTTTATACCAAAAGCCACCATTGTATAACCGTTTTTAAAACTATTGTTATAATGTATTGCGTGCCGTATAATGTTTTTTGCGGACTGGGAACGTTTGTGCATTGGGGGATTTTTGTGGAGAAAAACACCCGTTTTGCGACTTCCTAAACGGTATATCATCGGCTTGGACTCCTTTGATATGCCGTTTTTCTTTTGTCTGCAAATTCAAATTAAGGTAATTTTTGAAAAAAGTGCTTGACAAACACTTTCAAACCTTATATAATAGATTCGGTGTCTATTTTTGTGGGAAACCGCGAAGAAAGACTTAAAAGATTTCACACATATCGGAGGTGTTCAAAAGATGAAAAGAACTTATCAGCCAAAAAAGCGCCAAAGAGCTAAGGAACACGGCTTCAGAAAAAGAATGGCTACTGCGTCAGGCAGAAAAATTTTATCCAGAAGAAGATTAAGGGGCAGAAAGAAATTGTCGGCTTAAATTTTGAGGCGAGAAGCAGAGAGGCTGTTTTACCCTATGCTTGTTGCCTTTTTTATAGCCAGTAACTTTGGGATTGGGATTATTTTATGAAAAGCAGCGAAACGTTAAAGCTTAATAAGGACTTTAAACGTCTTTATTACAAAGGGAGCTGTGCCGTGGCACACTCTGTCGTGCTTTATGTTCAAAAAAATCGTAGCGGAAGAAACCGAATCGGTCTTACCTGCGGAAAATCTATAGGAAAAGCTTTTAGGCGAAACCGCGCAAAAAGGCTTATGCGGGAAAGCTATCGGATTTTGTCCCCGGAAATTAAAAAGGGATATGATATTGTTATTATTGCCCGCTCCGCGATCGTCGACAAAAAATGCGGTGATGTTTTAAAAGATTTACGTTTCGCTATGAGAAAGTTGGATATACTGTTATGAGTACCGTTCTTGTCCGCTGTATAAAGTTTTATCAGCGAAACATTTCTCCTTATAAACGCTACTCAAGATGCCGCTTTACTCCCACCTGTTCCGAGTATGCTATCTGTGCATTAGAAAAATACGGCTTTTTTAAGGGCGGTTTCCTTGCGGTATGGCGTCTTTTAAGGTGCAATCCATTTTGCAAGGGCGGTTTTGACCCTGTGCCGTAAAAAATGAGGTATTTAGATGAAACTTAGTTTATTTGAGCTTTTAATTACAAGACCGCTCGGCTTTGTTATACGTACAATCTATAATCTTGTTCAGAACTACGGTCTTTCCATTTTGCTTTTTACCGTTATTATTAAGCTGATACTTATGCCGCTTCAGGTAAAATCGCAAAAAGCAATGAAAAAGCAGCAGAAAATTCAGCCGATTGTTGCAGAGCTTCAGAAAAAGTACGCAAACGACCAGCAGAAACTGCAAGCAGAAATGATGAAGGTCTATAAGGAAAACGGCGTAAGTATGACAGGCGGATGCCTGCCTCTTTTGATACAGTTCCCCATACTTATAGGTCTGTACCGTGTCATTCAGCGCCCTATAACCTATATAAGAGGCGTAAATTTTGCAGATGAAACTGTGCTTTTAAAGGTAAAAACAGTTATTGCGCAAATGACAGAAAAGTTTCCTGATGTTATCGGCAAGCTCGCGTCCCTGTCTCCCGAACAGATACAAAAAACATACCAGATACAACTATCTACCTGGGCTGACAAACTGGGACTTGCAAAGGAATACGGCTGGCACATCAATTTTAATTTTTTGGGACTTGATTTGTCGGGCGTTCCGAGTTCTGCATTTTCCGCAATTGCTCGCGGTGATTTTTCCGATATAGGAACAGTCCTTTTGATTTTGATTCCTGTTTTTGCTGTGCTTACTACCTGGCTTTCTATGCGCCAGTCGCAAAAACTTACACAAAATCCGGATGTAAAACAAAATGACGATGACCCGTCACAGTCGATGAGCAAATCTATGAATATGATGATGCCCATTATGACAGGCTTTTTCACCTTCTCGCTTCCTTCGGGTATCGGAATTTACTGGATTATTTCAAGCGTAATGCAGATAATACAGCAATATGCCTTGGACAAATATTTTAATGAGAAAGAAGATGATTTCGTTGTTACAATACCTGACCAAAACAGAAAAAACGGCAAAAAACGCAGAAGACGCTAAACAGCTTGCTCTTTCCGAGCTTGGTTTAGCAGAAGAAGATGCGATTATAACAATAACAGACGAAGGTTCAAAAGGCTTTTTGGGGCTCGGTTCAAAGGGGGTTACCGTTCTGGCAGAGGCAAAGGATCCTGCCCCCATTATAGCAAAAACTTTTCTTTCGCAAGTTTTTGACGCTATGGGGCTTGAAGTTACAATCTCCGCAAAGTCTGATGAGGAAGCTCTCCTTGCCGAAATGTCCGGCGAGCATATGGGGCTTGTCATAGGAAAACGCGGCGATACGTTAGATGCACTGCAGTATCTCACCTCCCTCGTTGTAAATCACGAAACAGACGAAAGGGTACGCGTGATACTTGATACGGAAAACTACAGAGATAAACGCCGTAATGCGCTTGTTGCCCTTGCAAACAGGCTTGCAGACAAGGTTGTCCGCACAGGCAAAAAGCACACTTTAGAGCCTATGAATCCTTATGAACGCAGAATTATTCACTCCTGCCTTCAGGCAAATGACGAAGTTACAACATTTTCAATAGATGAGGAGCCCAGAAGGCGTGTCGTAATTGCTCCTAAAAACGCAAGGCCTCATACACCTGCAATTCCTCACATCTCATCGCATATCGCAGCAGAGTACAGACAACAAAATCATAACAAGGCAAAAAACTATGATGAGTTTTTAGCAGAAAATTCTGAGGATTAAAAAGGAGCAGTTATATGTCAGGACATTCCAAATGGAGTACAATTAAAAGAAAAAAGGGAGCAAATGACGCTCAAAGAGCAAAAATATTTACAAAAGTATCTCGTGAAATTTTGGTTGCAGTAAAAGCAGGCGGTCCCGACCCTGATAACAACTCTGCGCTTAAAGATGCGATTTCAAAAGCAAGAGCTGTAAATATGCCTAACGACAATATTAGCCGTACCATTAAAAAGGCGGAAGGCGGAGCCGACGGAGACAATTACGAAACTGTAATTTACGAGGGCTACGGCCCCAGCGGAGTGGCAGTTATTGTAGACACTCTTACCGATAACAGAAACCGCACCGCAGCAAATGTTCGTCACTATTTTGATAAATTCGGCGGGAATTTGGGCACTAATGGCTGTGTAAGCTTTATGTTTGATAAAAAAGGCGTTATTATTATCGAGAACGAAGGCATTTCAGAAGATGAGATAACAATGGATGCATTGGAAGCAGGCGCCGAAGATCTCTCGGTATCAGAGGACTGCATTGAAGTCACCTCTGCACCTGAAGATTTTCACACTGTTCGCGATGCGTTGGAAACAAAATACACCATATCTTCAGCAGAGCTTTCTATGATCCCCCAAACAATGACGAAAATTTCTGACGAGGAACACATCACCCTGATGGGACGGTTATTGGACAGCCTCGACGATGACGATGACGTGCAGAATGTATATCATAATTGGGATATGCCCGATGATACGGAATAATGTTTGTTAGAAAAAAAACACCCCCGAGAACAATACGTTCTCGGGGATTTATTATTTGCTTTTATTTGTCTTTAAACGCTGTTTTATGCTTTTCTTCTCTTTGTTTTTATCCTCATTTTGTTCCTTTTTCTTATCGCCGTAGCCATAACCGTAGCCATAACCCTGCCCATAGCTGTAACCACTATAACTACGTGATTTTCTGCGTCCGTAGCGGCTATAATTGCCGTAAGTATAAGACATCAGGTTTATATCATTTAATACATATCCTAAAATTTTGGCATTTGTTACCTGGATATTCGTTCTTGCTCTGTTCAGCGACTCCATAATCGTACTGTTCTGACGCACTACAAATATAACGCCTGAGGCGTATTTTGCCATAGCAACCGCCTCTGTAACAACGGTAACCGGCGGTGTATCTATGAAGATGTAATCATATCTTTCTTCCAGCTTTTCAAACAGATTTCCCATTTCCGATGACGATAAAAGCTCTGTCGGATTTGGCGGAATATGTCCGCTTGTTATACAGTCCAGATTATGTTTTTCGCTATGTTTTATAGCTTTGTCAACATCAATAAGACCGCATAAAAGGTCGGAAAGTCCGTCCTCCCTTTCAAGACCCAAATGCCTGTAAACTCTGGGTTTTCTAAGGTCGGCATCTATTATCAGAACTCTCGCCTCTGTCTGTGCAAAAGTTATTGCTATATTCAAAGTTGTTGTAGTCTTTCCCTCATGAGGACTTGCACTGGTAACAATTATCTTTTTTGCACCTTTTTCAGAGCCAAGCGAATATATAATATTGGTTCTTGTTGTGTTATATGCCTCACGTACGAGAAAGTCAGTATTTTCGTCTAATACAGGCCTCACTCCGCGGACATTCTTGCTTTCTCTTCTGCTGTTTGCCTTTTTTATATTAAATTCTCCGATAATATTTAGCAACTTCATTTGTTTTCACCTGCTTCCTCAACCTGTAAAAACTCAGGAATTTCGCCAAGCAACGGCTCGGGAAACTTGTTTATTATATCATCTCTGGATTTTATTCTCGTATCAAAAAGCTCAAGCAAAAGAATAATTCCTATACCAATTGCCATACCGATAACAAATGCAACAAGAGCATTTTGTTTTACGTTAGGAGAAATCGGCGAGATGGGTATCTGACCGTCATCGAGAATTTTTACAGAACCTGCATTTATAACTCTTATCAGTTCGTCAGGCGCATGAATCAACACACTGTGGCAGATTGCATAAACATCTTTGGGAACTGGCCCCGTTACTTTTATCTCCAAAATCTGCGTTTCATTTACTGCACCATAGGAAATCATACCTTTCAATGCACTTGTAGAATACTTGCCGTCCAAATCCTCTGCCACTTGTGAAAGAAAAGTTCTTCGACTCAGTATTTCTTTGTAGGTTTTAACAAGCTCTTGAGACGAGTTAAGCTGCCCTGACGAAATATCAGTGTTCTGCGTTCTCTGTGCATTCACGTAAAGAGTTCCGTCAGTCCGATAAAGCGGAGTTACAAAAATCTGAGTATAAATAAATGCAGAAACGCTGAATACTACTGCACAAAGTGCCCATATCCACCACCTGCGTATCATCATATCTATAATGTCGTCAATTCTTATCTTTTCATTCAAAATATCATCTCCTAAAGGGCATTCTCCTGACAATTATATCACGCAAATACCATAAAATCAAGATATTTGTCTTTTTTTTGTCAACTTGTTGAATTTATTTCATTTTAGATGTATAATATTTGTGATACGGGGTGAGTGTATGAAAAAAAAAGAACGCGCAGACAGCGCCATAGCCATTTTAAAAAAGCTGTATCCGTCAGTCTGCTGTACTTTAGATTATGACTCCCCCCTTCACCTGCTTATAGCAACTCAGCTGGCGGCACAATGTACCGATGCTCGGGTTAATATTGTAACAAAAACCCTTTTTGAAAAATATCCTGATGTATCGGCATTTGCAAATGCCGATTATGACGAGCTTTGCGAAGACATTCGCTCCACGGGATTTTTCAGAAATAAATCAAAAAATATAATTTCTTGCTGCCAAAAGCTCATCTCCGATTACGGCGGCGAAGTCCCCAATACAATGGATAAACTTTTAACCCTTGCCGGGACAGGCAGGAAAACCGCAAATCTCATATTGGGCGATATTTTCGGGAAGCCTGCCGTTGTTGTTGATACGCACTGTACACGTCTTTCTAAAAGGCTTGGACTTACGGAAAATTCCGCACCCGAAAAAATCGAGGCTGACTTAAAAAAGCTTATATCCCCTTGCGAACAGCTTGATTTTTGCCATAGGCTTGTGGCACACGGAAGAGCGATATGTACTGCACGCTCTCCAAAATGTAAGGAGTGTGCTCTTTGTGAAATTTGCAAAGAATATAATAAGGAGAGAAAATAGAAAATGGAAGATTGTTTGTTTTGTAAAATTATAAAGGGTGAAATCCCCTCTAAAAAAGTTTATGAGGACGAATTTGTTTACGCATTTTACGATATTGCGCCTCAGGCACCGCATCATGTTGTAATCGTGCCGAAAACTCATATTACTTCCGCAAATGAAATAACTGCGGAGAACTCAGCGTACGTTGCGCGGATTTTTGAGGCTGTTCCGAAAATTGCAGAAGAGCTTGGCTTTGCGGCAAGCGGCTACCGTGTTGTAAATAACTGCGGGGAAGACGGGCTTCAAACGGTAAAGCACCTGCATTTTCACCTGATGGGCGGCAGAAAATTCTCGTGGCCCGCAGGCTGATTTTCGCTGTTTTTTAAAAATTGGAGCAAAAACCTTGACAATTATATGAAAAATAAGGTATAATAGCAAGAGTGGTATAATATCCATATTATCCATCAAACAGCCGGAATCTGTTTTGCCGGAGGGAGGGAAATACAAATGTCAGAAGTTCGTGTTAAAGAAAATGAATCTTTAGACAGCGCTTTGAGAAGATTTAAGCGTCAGTGCGCAAAATCAGGCGTTATGTCCGAAATAAGAAAGCGTGAGCATTACGAAAAGCCAAGTGTAAAGCGTAAGAAAAAGTCCGAGGCGGCTCGTAAAAGAAAGTTTAAATAGGTAATATTATGACCTTGAAAGAAAAACTTGCCCAAGATTTAAAAGAGGCAATGAAAAATAAAGATACCGTCCGTAAAAATGTGGTACAGTTCGTAAGAGCAGGCGTACTGCAGGTTGAAAAGGACAACAAGGTAACTCTTGACGATAACGGCGTTTTAGAAGTAATCGCAAAGCAGTTGAAACAGCGCCGCGATTCTCTCCCCGATTATGAAAAGAGTGGCCGAGACGATTTAATCGCCGAATTAAAGGCGGAAATGGATGTTTTGATGGAATATTTGCCAAAACAGCTTTCCCCGGATGAGCTTGAAAGTATTCTAAAGGATATAATCGCAAAGCTCGGCGCGTCCTCTATGAAGGATATGGGAAAGGTTATGCAGGAGGCAAAGGCACAGACTGTCGGCAAAGCCGATGGGCGTATGATTAACGAAATCGCAAAGAAATTGTTATCGTAAAAACAAAAGGGGAGAGTAAAAACTCTCCCCATAATATTCGCTACTGTGGCTCAATGGCAGAGCAGCTCATTCGTAATGAGCAGGTTGTCAGTTCGATTCTGACCAGTAGCTCCATTATCGGAACGTGTGGTTTTTCCCCCGTTCCGATTTTTTATGTTTCTTGTTCCTACTTTTCAGCGTGAAAAGTAGCAAAAGCGTTGGGAGGGTCGGATTCCCTCCCAAACCCTCCACAAACCGTTTAAGGGGCTATGCCCCTTAAAAATCCTCTCTGCCGTAGGCAGAATCGAGCAGTCGGGGCGAATTGCGAAGTTTGTGAAAAGTGTAGCTTTTTACGAACTTGCGCACCTGAGCCGCTAATTCGGGGATACATAAGGGTACACCCTTATGTGCCTTTTCGCCCTTTTGGGCAGTCAAAAGGGCATAAATTATGTATACAAAAAAGACGGTTATTGCCGTCTTTTTTATCTTGCCAACTCATACATTTTCAAAAGTTCTTCCTTATTAAAAGTGTATTTGCTGTTACAAAACTGACATTCTACCTCGCACTTTCCGTCCTCTTCGATTATGCGGGCAAGCTCTTCTTTTCCTATTGAAATTACGGCATTTCTCATACGGTTTTGCGAGCATTTGCACTTATATAAAGGTGTTACAGTTTCATTGTTTACTATCATATCAAAGCCGTCTGTTAGGGAAAACAGAATCTCCTCTGCTGTCATACCCTTTTCAAGCATTTCGGTAACAGGCGGTGCGTTTCTCACAATTTTTTCAATCTTTTCTGCCGTTTCCTCGGTAGCATCAGGCATAAGCTGTATCATATACCCGCCTGCAGTTTTTACCGTGCAGTCAGTATCTACCAAAACGCCAAGTCCTATCGCTGTAGGCACTTGGTCGCTTTTGGCGAAATAGTAGGTCATATCCTCTGCGATTTCGCCTGTAACTATCGGCACCCGTCCTGAATACGGTTCTTTCATTCCCATATCATATATAACGCAAAGCTGTCCCTTTCCTACTGCGCCCCCGACATCAAGTTTGCCCTTTTTATTTAAGGGGATATCTACAAGCGGATTTACCGCATATCCCCGAACTTGCGATTTGCTGTCTGAAACGGCAACTATGCTCCCTATCGGTCCGTCTCCTCGGAATTGTATGGTTACGGAATCTGCATCGTTTTTGAGATTCTGCCCCATAATTGCCGCTATTGTGAGCGTTCTTCCCAATGCAGCTGTAGCAACCGGAAGACTTTTATGAATTTCCTGCGCCCTTCCCGCAAGCTCGGTTGTGTCTGCAACAAAAATTTTTATAGTTCCGTCTAAACTCTGACCTCTTACCAATGTATCTGCCATTTTATTCTCCCGTCTCCAGTTTTACCATGACGCTGTATGTTCCTATTATTTCCGCACCGCCGTCAGTTTCCGCAATAACAGGCAAAATTTCCTCAGACCCTGTCATGTTCCCGACATCTACCGTTGCTTTCAGCTTTACGTCGGAAAGCGGTTGGACAGTCTTAACCGTTATCGTCTTTTCCTTTGGCGTGATGACAGCCGTTTTTCCATCGGGAACATTGACTGCCTCTACTGAAACGCTTATTTCTCCAAGCACCTTTTGCAATATTTCGCCCGTCACAGAAAAAGTCATATCCTCTTCCGGAACATAAACACCCTCAGGCACGATAAGCTGTGCCTCATATGAGTTCTTTCCCTTTTGCGGAGTTACTACTGCTTCTATATATTTAAGCTCTACCCCTTCGTCAAGTCCTACCTCCACAGTGGCTTTTTCAGTATTCTTCACTAAAAAGTCATATTCTTCTCTGCTTTCTTTGCCCGGTACCACCTTTACGGCAAGCTCCTTCTTTTCATATACCGTACTTTCTACTGTTACTGTCTCACGGCTTTTTCTTACAATGTTTTCCTCTGAAACAAGAGTGCCCTTTTCGGTATAAAGCCCGTACAGACATTCCTGTGTACTTGTTTTGGAAATCTTTGATGCATCAATTTCTACCTTGGCATAGGCAATTTTATAAATATCGCTTTCCGCACCCGAAACGGTTACAGTCTCTGTGTTTGAAACAGATTTTACAATAACTCCGCTGTTTTTGTCGCGGTTTGTTACTTCTGTTTTGACAGGGATTTCCCTCGAAACAAGCGCCTCTGTTTCAACTGATATTTCTTTTATCTTCGCTCTTTCAAGCACAACTTGATTTGCGGGGTATGAATATGAAACCAAAAGCGAATTTGTTCCCGATTTTTTTATATGGGAAACATCTACCGAGGCATAAATCTCCCCAAGTGCCGAAATTACATTACTGCGGCTGCCCCCTATAACCACGCTTATTGCAGGCAACTCGTCCTTGTTTACTATAGCAAATCCGTTCGCATTTAGCGCGTCTTCGCCCTTAATTTCAAGATTTACTCCTGTAAGCGTCTGACTTATCGCGGGATCTTCGGTATAGGTTATCGCAAACCAAAGCACTATCGCTATCAACCCTGATAAAATTTTTAAAAGGAGTTTACTATTTTTGATTGTTTTCATTTTTTCAGTCCTCATTTTTTCGGAATTTGCTTTTTCCCCCATCTGCCGAAAAAGCCTTTCTGAGCGCTGCTGTAAGCGAATTTTTATTCAGATTGCGGGTAAGCGTCCCGTTTATTGCGATCGAAATTTTTCCCGTTTCTTCGCTTACGATAATTACAAGCGCATCGGACGCCTCTGAAATTCCCAGTGCTGCACGGTGGCGTGTGCCAAGCTCCCTTGAAAGATTTTCATTTGATGTAAGCGGCAAAAAACAGCCTGCCGTATGTATTCTGTCGCCTCTGATTATAACCGCTCCGTCATGCAGTGGTGTTTTCGGAACAAAAAGGTTTTCCAAAAGCGCCGAGCTTACCTCTGCGTCTATTAAAGTCCCTGTTCCGATTACATCTCCCAGCTTGGTCTCGCGCTCTATTACAATCAGTGCTCCCGTTCTTGTATTGGACAAATTCAGCACAGCCCTCACTATTTCCCTTATGGCATATTCCTGATTATCCGACGTTCCCGTCGCAATATTTATAATTTTTCCAACCTTTGTGCGCCCCATTTTTTCCAAAAGGCTTCTAAGCTCGGGCTGGAATATAACAACAATGGCAAACATTCCCACCTGCATTGCACTGCGGAGCAGGTAATTCAAAGTATTTAAGTGGAACCACGAGCTTATTTCAAGCGCCAAAAACAAAATTAAAATACCCTTTACAAGCTGCATAGCCCTTGTTTCCTTGATTAGCTTTAAAATCTGATACACAATAAAGGCAATCAGCAAAATATCTACTAAATCGGTGAATTTTAAAACCTGAAAAAAGCTCTTTAGGTAAATCAACGCCGATGTCATCTTTATATCCCTTCCTTTCCGCTTTGTTTACCCTCTCATTATACATTATTTTTTTTATATTTACCAGTCATTTTTATTAAAAATTTATAAAAATTGTTGTGATTTTATAAAAAGTATGATAAGATTGTCTAAAATGCTTTCTAAGGAGATTACTATGAAAAAATTTGTATCTTTTTTATTTGCTATGTCGGTAGTAATTTTGGCAACCTTTACCGCCTCCGCAGCAGACATATCAGTAAAGGTTGACGGAAGAACAGTCGCTTTCCGAGAAGAACCAAAACCAATAGTTTTGAATGACCGTACTTATGTACCTGTTCGGCGAGTACTTGAGCAAATGGGCGCAAAAGTTTCCTGGGACGGAGAAAAACGGACTGTTACCGTAACTTCTCCCGACAATATCAAGGTTGTTGTCCTTACAATTGACAGCCCTGAAATCAGCGTTTATACCTTTACCAGCGTACTTCACGCAGATTTGGAAACCGTTCTTTCCGATGTCAGTCCTATTATTTTAAATGACAGGACTATGCTCCCAATCCGCGTTATTGCAGAGTCTTTGGGCGCAAAAGTTTCCTGGGACGAAAACGGTGTTGCCGACATAACCACCCTTCAGGCACAAAGAGTTATGAAAAAGGCAATCGGCGAAAATAACGAAAATCCCGACATTACACAGGCTTTATCTGAGAATCTCCCAAAAATCAGTCTTTTCTGCGATGCAAAGGACATTAAAGAAGGGGACGAGGTTGACGTTTATGTGCGCATTTCAGACCTTGACAAGGCAGATGAAGATGCTGCTTTTTCAGGCTTTGTGACCACTGTCTTGTACGATACCGAAAACTTTGAGTATGAAGGATTTGCCTGCATCTCCAAGAACGGAGAAGTCCCGCCTGCTCTTTCGGCTGACAACGGTACTTTCTATGAAAACGGAGCAAAGATTGTGTATATTTTCACACCAAATTCTCTCCCTGAAGCTGCGGAAGACGGAACTGTATTAAAGCTTAAATTTACAGCTCTTTCGAATAACGGCGGTACTTTTTCACTTTCCGACGGTATTTCTGAAGTCGGATATGATAATGAGGTTGTTCTTGTTTCGGGCAATAATTCATACAGCATATCAAAATATGATGAGCTGTTTATCGACACATCAGCTATAACGGTCAAATAAAAAAACTGACTGCTTTCGCAGTCAGCTTTTTTTTATTATGTAGGAAATTACCTCAATTTGAGATAATTTCCGAAATAACAAAACTGCTACATTATTCCTACGCCCGCAGGCGGAGCTTTTATCAAAAGCTTTTTTATTTCTTGTTCGGTTTATCCTCAGTAAGCTGCACCTTTATATCGGTAAGTTCGCCGTTTCTTATTACGGTAAGAGTTATATATTCGCCGGGCTTTTTCGCATCTCTGATTGTATTTAAGGCATCTCCTGTCGTTACTACCTGTCCGTCTGCCTTTACAATTAAGTCGCCCTGCTTTATTCCTGCCTTTTCTGCTCCGCTGCCTTCCGATACCGAATACACGGCAAGTCCGTTTTTGGATTCGGTTATAGTGACTCCTATAAGGCTTCTTCCCGAAACATATCCCTCATTCATAAGGTCATCTATAATCGGTTTTGCCTCGGAAATGGCTATTGCAAAGCCTATTCCCTCAACGCCCGTATCTGACATTTTAATGGAGTTGATGCCTATAACCTCGCCGTATTGATTTACAAGCGCACCGCCCGAATTACCGGGGTTAATGGCTGCGTCTGTTTGCAAAAGGTTATAGCTTCGGTTCTCTACCGTCATTTTCCTGTTTACCGCGCTTATAACACCTGCTGTAACAGTACCTGCAAGCTCCTGTCCTAAAGGATTTCCTATTGCAACGGCCAGTTCGCCCACTTCAACCTGACTTGAATCTCCCAACACAGCCGCTGTAAGACTTGATGCGTTTATTTTAAGAACCGCAAGGTCGGATTTTGAATCTGAACCTACCACGGTTGCAACATACTCATCACCTGTGTTTAATATTACCGTTATTTCACTTGCATCGGCAATAACATGCTGATTTGTTACGATATATCCGTCTTCACTTATTATAATTCCTGAGCCTGAGCCTTGCTGGACAAGTTCTTCGCTGGTCTGGTAATAATAGTATCTTCCGCTAAACGGGTCATAGTAACGCTGAGGCTGAAGTTTTGCCTTGTTTATAATTCCTACGCAGGAAGGACCTACCTGTTTTGCTATTTCGGTAACTGAAAGAGTCCTTTTTCCGTTTGTAAACAGCACTGTACTTGCACCGCCCTCTACATTTCCCGATGGGGCAGTATAGGAGACCTGCTGTGTTTTTAAAAGCGGTTTTAGGTAAAAGTAACCCCCTGTTCCGACCGCTCCCGCCGTTACGGCGCTTGCTAAAAACGCACACAAAAGATATGGCGCAATTTTTTTGAATCTGTGTTTTTTCACTCTCGGTATATATTCTATAAGCTCGGTTGAATCTGTATAAGGATATTTTTTCATAAACGTCTTCCTTTCTCATATGCAGTTCTATATTGATATTTTGTCTGCATTTTTTGTTGTTTATGCCTATATATTAACACATCATTTTTAAAATAGTATGAATAAAAAATTAAAGTTTTTCATAAAAAATATGAAATTTTTGTTAATAGATTGACTTTTTTGCAAAAAATACTATAATTTACTTAAAAAAGGGGGACAACGGTATGGACCTTGCAAATAAACTGAAAAATGCGAGAATTTCACACAAAATCACGCAAAAAACTCTTGCCGAAAAGCTTGGCGTTTCGCGTACAATGCTCAGTCTGTGGGAAAGCGGAAAGTCCGTGCCTACGATTTTGCATCTGCGTGAATACCAGAGGATTTTTAATTTTGAAAAGGGGTATTTTGATACAAAAAGCAAAGAAAAATCTTCTGATACTCTTTCCCTTGATGTTTCGGCTCTTAATCCTCTTGGCAGACATAAGCTTGAAAAGTTTTATAATTCTCTTATTAAAAGAAAAGAATATTTGAAAAAGCCTTGACATAAAAAAAGAATTGGTATATAATGTTAGGGCTTTTTATAAGCAATATCCTTGCCCAAGAGGATTCATCTTGGGACATAAGTCCATAAGGAGGTGCGAAAGATGGCTGAAAAACTAACTTACAGCTATGAAACAATTTTTATCGTTGACTCGTCTTTGGAAGAGGATGCCGTAGCTGCTCTTGTAGAAAAATTTACAGGGTTGATTGCTAAAAACGGTACTGTTGAATCTGTTGACGAGTGGGGCAAAAGAAGATTTGCTTACGAAATCGATGATAAAACGGAAGGATACTATGTTCTTGTTGACTTCACTTCTGACGGGGATTTCCCGAAGGAGCTTGACAGACAGTACAGAATTACAGACGGAATCCTGCGTACAATCATTATTCGTAAGGACAACTAACTGCGAGGTAATGTTATGAACAAAGTAATTTTAATGGGCAGACTTACCCGTGACCCTGAAATGCGCCAGACTACAGGCGGTATTCAGGTTTGCAGTTTTTCTATTGCGGTAAACCGCCGTTTTGCAAAGGACGGTCAGCAGAATGCTGATTTTATCAACTGTACGGCTTGGCGTCAGCAGGCGGAATTTATCTGCAAGTATTTTCACAAAGGCTCAATGATTGCTTTAGTGGGAACTCTGCAATCCCGTTCCTGGGAAAATCAGGAGGGAAAACGGCAGTATTCAACAGATGTTGTTGTTGAAGAGGTACATTTTACAGGCTCGCGTCAGGAGTCCAATACAGGCGCGCAGGACAGCAGTTACAATATGACTCAGCCTGCACCCCAGCCGGAACAGGATAATGTTTTTGGCGATTTAGACAGTATGGGATTTCAGACAATAGAGGGTTCTGAGGACGACCTGCCGTTTTAAACGATAAAAATTGATAGGAGGAAATAGCTATGGAAGAAAAGAATGAAAGACCTTTCAAGGCAAGACGCCCTAAAAAGAAGGTTTGCGTTTTCTGCGTTGACAAGGTTGACAATATCGACTACAAGGATACCGCAAAATTAAGAAGATATATAACAGAGCGCGGTAAAATCGTGCCGAGACGTATCAGCGGTACCTGTGCTAAACATCAAAGACAGCTTACGATTGCGATTAAGAGAGCAAGACAAATTGCACTTTTGCCTTTCGTTGCAGAATAAACTCTAAAGACTGCAAAATTTGCAGTCTTTTTTCGTTTTTTGCTATTGACAAAATTCTTTTTTTTCTGTACATTTAAAGTAGTACAGAAAATTTTTATTTCAGGAGGTTATTCTATGAAAAAATCTTTGCTTTCGTGCGTTCTGGCACTCTCCGTTCTTCTTTCCTTTATTCCGGTTTTGGCAGAGGAAGAAAATCCCGAATTTGTGACGGTTTCAATCGATTGTCCTGAAGCTGAAAATCTTTTCAGGAATAGTTATATTGATTATGACAGGATTTTGGCGCGTTATGCTGACGACAAAACCCCTATTGCTTTGTCATCAGTATATGAAAATCGCGTATATGCGACAATTCCTGCAGAAAACCAAAGAAAAAAGCTTGAGTATTTCCTCTCTGAAGAGACTGTCTTTTCCGATGCTCCGAGCGATGAAGAATACAGCGAAGAGTCTTTTAATTTCTATATAATGAGCCAGCTGTC
>JAIKVQ010000175.1 GCA_024685565.1 Bacillota bacterium | reverse complement strand
GAATTAAAATTCACTGACAAGAACTCTGCACTGTTTATTTTTCAATGTTCAACCGCTTCCCTCTTTTGAGGGACAGCTCACTTATATTAACACATCACCCCTCCCTTGTCAATACTTTTTTTGAATTTTTTTTATTTTTTTTGAGAAATGTTTAATTTGTCGGTATATACACTATTTTTTTGAACATTTTTAGACAAAATTACTGCTTATTTGCCTCGCCATAAATTGCTCTGCACATCGCTCGGCATAGAAAGTCCACCGCGTGGAGAAAGGCTTATTCCGCAAACTTGCGGCCCGTCCGGTGAGCAATTTCTTTTAAACTGTTGCGAAAAGAACCGCTCTGCAAAAACTCTAAGCCATTTATTTATTTCTTCTTCCGAAAACTCGTCTTTAAATGTATATTTTGCAACATATTGTGTTTTTTCAGTCGAAAAACCCAAATAAAGCATATTATATAGGAAGAAATCGTGCAAAACATACGGTCCTATCTTATCCTCGGTCTTTTGCACCATCTCACCTTTATCGGGCGGCAGAAGTTCGGGGCTTACGGGGGTATCCAAAATGTCCGAAAGCGCCGTCGAAAGCGATTTATTATCTATTCTGTCCGCTTCATATTTTACCAAAAAACGCATAAGCGTCTTTGGCACACCGCAATTTACACCGTACATTGACATATGGTCGCCGTTATAGGTTGCCCAGCCGAGTGCAAGCTCCGACATATCTCCCGTACCGACAACAATGCCCCCGATTTGATTTGCGATATCCATCAAAACTTGCGTTCTTTCCCTTGCCTGTGCATTTTCATACGCTGCATCAAACTTGTCATTTGGCTGATTTATGTCTTTAAAGTGCTGATTTACTGCATTTTTTATGCTAATTTCCTTAAAGCTTACGCCCAGTTCTTCTGCAACAATTTGAGCGTTATTCCGTGTCCTTTTTGTTGTTCCGAAACAGGGCATTGTTATTGCCAAAATATTTTTCCTTGGCAATTCCATGCTGTCAAACGCGCGCACTGATGCAAGCAGCGCCATTGTGGAATCAAGCCCGCCCGAGACACCTATAACAACACTTTTTACACCCGTATGCTCAAGACGTTTTTGCACAGCTGCGGCCTGAATACTTATTGCCTCTTCAAAATAGTTTACATCATTTTTCACAAACGGCATTCTGCTAAAATTGCGCGAAAGCGCTGTTTTTTCTGCGTCAAATTCGATTTCTGCCGTATAATAATCAGTATCTTGCGCAAGACCGTTCTTTCGCCTTCTGAAAGAAAGCGCCGAAAGGTCTATTTCAGATATTACCATATCATTTTTGAATTTTTTCCCTTCGACAAGCAGGTTTCCATCTTCAAAAATCATATTTTTTCCGCTTAAAACAAAGTCAGTTGTGGATTCGCCATATCCGCTATCTGCGCAAATAAAGGCAGAATGGGTGTTCCCCGAATACGCTTTTGCAAAGTCATACATATAATTACTTTCAAATATATCCGCCTTGTTTGACACAAGATTTGCAAAGACTGCCGCCCCCTGCGGCATTTGGGCAAAACTGCCTTTTCCAACATTTACCGCCAAAGTGAAATCGCAAAGCGTTTTATCTTTTATTAAAATATTTGCTCCAAAAGGCACTGTTTGTCCGCCAAATTCTATATTTTGGACTGTTTTTTTGCCCATTGCAAATTTATAAATACCGTCAAATTCAGACATTTTCGGAATTATTGCCAGAATTTTGCCTTTATGAAACGCAACCGCACAGTCATAAACCACACCGCCAACCAAAAGCGGCGTGCCAAGCACACAAAGAATATCCATATTTGATGTGCTGTCCACAACATACAAAAGCGCATCTTTTGCCGAATTCAAAAGGGTGTTATGCAAAAACAAATCGCCGCATGTGGCGCCCGTTATACAAAGCTCCGGAAAAACCGCAAGTTTCACGCCCTTTTCACAAGCGCTTTTTATGCACTTCATAATACTGCTTTTATTAAATTCACAATCAGCAACCCTTATTTCAGGCGTTACTGCACCGACCTCTAAAAATCCGTATTTCATTTTAAAGACTCCTTTATTTTATCCCAATATTCCTTAGCCGCTTTTTCCGCCTTATTATCGCCGTATTCATAATACTTTGCATTTTTTATTTTGTCGGGCAGATACTGTTGCTTTATATAATGATTCGGGTAACTGTGCGGATACTTGTACTCCGTACCGTGTCCTAATTTCTCCGCTCCCCCGTAATGCGAATCCTGTAAGTGGGGCGGAACCGTTCCCGTATCCCTTTTGGCAATATCGCCCATTGCCTTATCTATCGCCATAATCCCTGAATTCGATTTTGGCGCAGTAGCAAGCATAATTACAGCCTCGGCAAGCGGTATTCTTGCCTCAGGCATACCAAGGCGCATAGCGGAATCAACACACGCATTAGCTATTGCCGCCGCCTGCGGATATGCTAAGCCTATATCCTCCGAGGCTATCACCAAAATCCGCCTGCAAGCCGATGGCATATCGCCTGCAGACAGGATTTTTGCAAGGTAGTATATTGCCGCATCAGGGTCCGAGCCGCGTATCGATTTCTGAAAGGCACTCAGAACATCATAGTGGCTGTCGCCGTCCTTATCATACCGCAAAACCTTCTTTTGCGTTGCCTGAACCACAATATCCTCGGTTATTTCAATCCTCTTTCCGCTTGGTGTTGCCGCCAGAAAACAAAGATTAAGTACGTTCAGTGCCTTTCTGACATCTCCGCCCGAGGTAAAGGCAATATGCGTATACGCCTCTTCGCAGACCGATACATCATACCCTTTATAATCGCTTTCCGAAAGCATTTTTGCAGCTCTTTTCAGTGCCTTTTCAATATCCTTTTCCTGTATCGGCAGAAATTCAAACACCGTACTTCTCGAAAGCACTGCGTCATAAACGTAAAAATACGGATTTTCGGTAGTACTTGCAATCAAGGTTATCTTTCCGTTTTCCATAAATTCCAAAAGCGACTGCTGTTGCTTTTTATTAAAGTGCTGGATTTCGTCAAGATACAACAGCACACCGTCAGCAGTCATAAAGGAGTCTAACGTCGCCGCAATATCCTTTATATCAGAAACAGACGCCGTAGTGGCGTTCAGTCTGTAAAAAGTCTTTCCTGTTCTTTTTGCGATTATGTTGGCAACTGTCGTTTTCCCTGTACCGCTCGGTCCGTAAAAAATCATGTTTGGGACCTCGCCGCCGAGTATGATTTTTCTAAGAATTTTGCCCTCACCCAAAAGATGCTCCTGTCCCACCACATCGTTAATAGTTTCGGGACGGATTCTGTCCGCAAGCGGCTGTGACATTTACCTGCACCCCCTGCACTTATATACTTTTGTCAAATCCTTTCGCATAATTCTGCAATTCTTTCCGTATTTTTCCCGCTCTTTGCCTGTGTCCTCATAATGCTCAAACTCAAAGAAAGGCACAGTATCAATAGGTGCATCCAAAGTTCCCTCCTCTGCGCCCAATGATTTTGCCTTGTCCTCTATCGCCTTTATCGCAAGGTCTCCCACACACTGACGCCTGTAATCCTTGCTCACTGCAATAAAGTCTATATGGCACACTTTATCCGTCAGCATAGTAAGTCTTGCAACCGCAATCTGTCTTATCTTGTCATATCCCACAAGGTGATACGAGGTTTCTTCATATTCATCGCAAAATTCTGTGCCGAAAACGTCATTTCTCAAATCACGCGAAAGCGCGTACCCGTTTTCACCATAAACAAAAGTAAATTCAAGCATTTTCAATCTCTCTTCTAAGTTTCTCTATTTCTTCCTCCGAAACGGTCGTCAGCTTACTTCTCTTGCACTCAGCCGTTTTATCCAAAAACTCCAGCGCTTTTTCCCTGTTTCCTTTTTCCAGCTCAAGCAGTGCAGAATGATAAAAAGCCTCTGCAAAATACGGATACCCTTCGCGCAGGTTCTCCGCAATTTCGTCTGCTTTATCAAAATCACCTGTTCTTATATATGCCACAAGCAGATTGTCGCAAATATCTCTGTCGTCACTGTTATAGTCGTATGCCTCAAGGCAGAAATCAAGCGCCGCTGCGCCGTCAAGCTGTTTTAAGTACCCCAAAAGACCGTAAACGACCGTCGTTTTTACCCTTTCATAAAGCTCGGTCATTTCCTCTATTGCTTCTTCTGTTCTGCCCTCTTTATGATACGCCATAGCGCGGTAGGTTTTAGCGTTGATTTTGTCCTTTTGAGGTATTGAGCGGTCAAGTATAATGGTATTCAATATCCTTTCCGCCTCTTGATATTCCCCGAGCCGCATAAGCACAAGCGCATATTCAGTTTTATACTGGTTGTTCCCGCCAAACATATTTGCTGCTTTTTTGTATAAAGACACAGCCTTGTCATTGTCGCCGTCTGCAAGCGCTCTGACCGCGGAATACTTTAAAATCGTAGGTGTCAACTTGTATCCTGCGAATATTAAAAGTGCAGCCAATATTATATATAGAAGATTCATAACGCTGTCCCTCGTTTAAAATTCTGCATTTCCTACCGTTCTTGGGAAAGGAAGTACGTCGCGGATGTTCTGTATGCCTGTCAGGTACATAACTGCCCTCTCAAATCCCAGTCCGAAGCCTGCGTGCTTGTTTGTTCCGTATTTTCTCAAATCAAGATAAAATTTATAATCATCAGGGTTCAGACCGCACTCTGTCATTCTTGACATAAGCACATCATAGTTTTCCTCACGCTGACTTCCGCCAATAATTTCACCAATTCCGGGCACAAGCAAGTCACAGGCGGCAACCGTTTTGCCGTCATTATTCAGCTTCATATAGAAAGCCTTTATTTCCTTGGGATAATCGGTCACAAATACAGGCTTTTTAAACACCTGTTCTGTTAAAAATCTTTCGTGTTCGGTTTGCAGGTCGCTTCCCCATTCAACCTTATAGTCAAATTTATCGTTATTCTTCTTTAAAATTTCAACTGCATCTGTGTATGTCACCCTTGCAAAATCGTTCGATACTACATTATTAAGCCTTTCAAGTAACCCTTTATCTATGAATTTGTTAAAGAACTCCATCTCCTCAGGCGCATTTTCAAGACAGTAATTTATAATGTATTTAACCATATCCTCCGCTAAATTCATATCGTCCGAAAGGTCAGCAAAGGCAATTTCAGGCTCTATCATCCAAAATTCCGCCGCGTGGCGCGTTGTATTTGAATTTTCTGCACGGAATGTGGGGCCAAAGGTATAGACATTCCTGAATGCCATACAGTATGTTTCAACATTCAGCTGCCCCGAAACGGTCAAGCTTGCCTGTTTGCCAAAGAAGTCCTTTGAATAATCGGTTCTTCCGTCCTCCGTTTTAGGCACATTCTCCATATCCATAGTTGTAACCTGAAACATTTCGCCTGCGCCCTCGCAGTCGCTTGTTGTTATAATCGGCGTATGCACATATACAAATCCGCGCTCCTGGAAAAATTGGTGTATAGCATATGCCAAAAGCGACCTTAT
>JAIKVQ010000154.1 GCA_024685565.1 Bacillota bacterium | reverse complement strand
CAGAGGGACTATATGAAGTTACCAACTCACGCGCAATAAAAATCCTTTCTTTTCGTAACGAGTACAATAAAACTGATCACTCATTCTGTAAAGAAAAACCACTTTGTTTCGTTAATGGAAGTTTACTTTATTGTGTTAATTCATCTGATATTACTGAAAATGCAATTATTTCGTTTGATATTGATAAAGGTCTCTCTAGCATTATATCATCTGGAGAAGACGCTAAACTAATAACTGATACAATTAAAGGCAATTATGCTATGTTGGACCGTGACTCGTGTAATAAGCTCATTTTCCGTTGTTATGATGGCGAGCACCGCTTTATTGCTGTTTCCAACGCTTCAATTGAGTTTGTCGAATCCTGCAATAATTATTCGGTAAACGATTCTTTTTCATTTGGAGATTTTAACTATTACTGGGAAGAAGATATATGGCTAACTCAAACTTCTTCAAACGGAGACATCAGAATAGCACCGCTTGTTATTGCCAGACCAATTATTGATGTGCTGGATGGAAATGCAATTATTGTTTCAAGATCAGGTGAATCAGGTTTCTGGAAGATTTCCAAAAACGGAGAAGCAGTACAGTTATTTCCTGACATTGAAGGAGAGAAAAAAATTATAGCTTATCAGGTATATGGTAACAATTTGTATATCTCAGTTAGACGATACAAGAAATATCAGGAACTAGACGTTTTAAGATTTAAAAATGATTCATATGAAGGGTTTTGGAAAGTTGATCTTTTAACTGGCAAAAAAGAAAAAATATCCTCCAAGATGTATAGGCAGCTTTATATTTATGACGATTCCGGAATAATTGCTTGCTCATATTCAGGTGATATTGTTCTCCTTGATTTTAACGGAAAAGAAAAGGCTACTATTGTGTCTGGAAGCGTTTTCAACCATTGGAACGAATTTTACCGAAATAAGATTTCAAGAGCAGAGTAATATATTTATAAGCTTATTTAATTGGACAAGAGTTATTCTGAACAGTCTCCCCCTGAACTGGCGCAGAACACATAATAGGCGTAAACGTTGTAATAAATACATAAAAGAGAGATTGAAATGCTTTCGTGAGTTTTAAATTTTATTTAGATGCATTGGAAGTTGAAATAACAATTTCAGTTGGAGAATGCGTAGTGTAACCCCTGTGAAGAAATACAAAAGGAGAAAAGAATGACAAGAAAAACTGGAATTTTGACGCATGTAGTTCTATTTGGGTGTTTGATTATAATGGTTTGTTCTATGCTATTTTTCTCGTTGACTGTCAAAGCAGATACCGGCCCGCATCCATCAGTAATTGTGTATTTTGAAAATTTAAGCGAGAATATATGCTACGCAACATTGTTATCTGAAGAATCGTCGATAGGGCCTTTTCATTCTTATCGCGGAACAGAAGACTCACGATTATCCTTTGTTGATGATTATGAATGGTACGAGACTCCTGCCGATTTTGAGATTGACATCTGGCAGGCATTTATAGACTATCAGGACACTGATGGCTTCCATTTTTTGCAATACTGGATTAATCTCAAAAAATCAGAGAGAATAGAATGGAAATACTGGGCTCCTAACAGATTTAAAATATTGCTCTACTATCCTGAAAGCAATAACTATGTAGTAAGTGGTATAATCGAAAGATATGCATATGATAGTTATTTTACAGTAAATATGGCAGAAACAGAACTCACTTTGTCATCGAACAAAGGCCATTCAGTTACATATCTTTCAAGTATAGAAAAAACATATCCTTATCCATGGGGAAAAGAAATGATATCTCTGTTTGCAAGAATTTGCATAACAATTGTTCTTGAAGCGGCGGTTGCGCTTATTTTTAGGCTTTATCAAAAAAGAACACTTTTAATTGTTGTACTTGCAAACATAGTGACTCAGGTGTTATTAAATGTTGCACTAAACGTATATGTGTTTTGGAGTAATACATACAAGTTTATCGCATTCTATTTGCTGATAGAAGTGGGCGTATTTCTTGCTGAAGCAATCCTATACAGCTTGAGCATTAATAAGTATGCAGGACTTTCGCATACAACATGGTTTTATTTTGCATATGCTTTTGTGGCTAACGCAACATCCTTCTTGATTGGACTAGTATTTGCATATGTGTTTCCTGGAGCATTTTGGAGTGTGGTGGAATAGTATTATTTGGTGGACTGGTATAGAAAATTATGAGTGGCTTTTATGACTTCCTATGTCTCTATTTCACCAAGTTAACGCTACCATCAGGTCCGTGTGGGGGCGACTCCATACAGGTTCAAGTCCTGCTTTCCGCACCACAAAGCAGCCTCGAGATCAAGGTCCCGAGGCTGTCCTTTTTTTCTTGAGAGAAGACTCACTGTTGAATGTGAAGTCAAAATGAAGTATCATTCCGATGGAGTTTGTATGCATTAGGATTAGGAAAACAACTAATACTTTTCCATACCAGTCCATTTTGAAATAGGTGTGCTATGAAAACAAAAATACTTTTTCTTCTATTGGCAATAATTGTGTTGTGTGTTTCCGGCTGCACGCATACGTACAGAGGAAAATACAAAGAGCTGTACTCCGTTGCAATCTACAGCATTCCAGATGCTTGCGGATATTTGAATAACGGTGAAATTGATGTCGATCCTGATATTTACGTCTGGGAAACAGATGATTACGGTCGGGTACTTTTCTCATACTGTGAAGACCGCACTGACCGCGTTTTTGCGCTTGTTGTATGTCAGTCTTTCGATGAATCGGCCGTGTACTTTTATCCGGATGTCAATTACGTCTTGTGCCTTATGGAATCCGACGGGTGGTATGAAGGCGGTAAAGATTATTTAAAAGCCAGAACAAAGAAGTTCTATCTGGAAAACAGAGACAAGCTAAAGGAAGCCAACGACTGGAACAAACCACAGGACAAAACCAAGTGTATCTCTTATCCGATCTCGTCGAGAAAAGCTTTTGAAGGCAATACAGCTTCTTTGAGTCATTCTCAATGTAACGATATTTTGAATGAGTATTCAAAAACTTTGAACCTTGCGAACCCGGGATCATCACCTCGTAGATATAACCGGATTCTGCAGGTAGATGCAGAGGGCAAAGTTTTACATCTGATCCGCGGTGTGCATCAGCATTTTGACAATCCGAATTGGAAAAAAACTGACAAGTACACTTTTTATGATATAGAGCTTCTGGTCATTACCGACAAAGAAGGCAACTATGACAAGGAAAACGGAATACTGGTTCTGTATTCCAAGGCTAACGAGATTAATTACAAATATATATACGATGCGAGTGTGATCAAGGAGTTTAAAGAAAATAACAACTGGAAATACGAGTATTGGACTGATACGGAAGAGCATTAGTGACATTAATGGCTTCTTATGTCGCTTTTTTCGCCAAGGTAACGCTACCATCAGGTCCGTGTGGGGGCGACTCCATACAGGTTCAAGGCGGCGGCTCCGCAACATAGATCAGCCTCGAGATCAACGTCCCGGGGCTGTTGTTTTGCTTGAAAAAGGATTCGAACAGGTTACAAATGACATTGATTTTCGCCTCCAAATTGTGTATAATGCAATTTGGAGGCGAAAATTATGATTTTGACGACTTCAATGTTGCTGGATCAATTGCAAAGATACAGTGATCCGGCAGGCAAGATATTACGTATGAAGCGTGAAGGCGAATTGCTTCAACTTACTCGCGGCATTTATGAAACGGACAAGAACGCTCCCGGATACTGCCTTGCCGGTGCGATCTTCGGGCCGTCCTATCTGTCATTTGATTATGCATTGTCGTTCTACGGACTGATCCCCGAAGCAGTCTATACGTTCACTTCCGCCACGTTTGATAAAAAAAAGGTCCGAGAGCAAGAAAATCATTTTGGCAGATTTACATACCGTGACGTTCCGCCGGAAGCATATCCGTTCGGAATTTCAATCAAGGAGGAAAACGGATACGTCTTTCAGATTGCCACACCGGAAAAGGCATTATGTGACAAGCTCTATACCATGCCACCCGTGACCAGCCAAAAGGAAATCGAAAGAATGCTGTTTGAAGATCTGCGGATCGACAGAAATGAATTTGAAAAGCTGCATACTGATGAGATCTTGCAAATCGGAGATAGGTATCACAGCAATAATCTCAAATATTTGATGAAGTATCTGCGGAGGAATGAAAAATGAACCACGTGATCAATGAAATGTTGAATAAGTATCAAGCGGAAGGACTTGCCGACAAGAAGAACGCGATCAAGGAGATCATGCAGGAGATTGTTTTGTGTGGTCTTTCCCGCGCGGGTTTTTTCAAGAAAACTGCTTTTTATGGTGGAACGGCGCTTCGCATTTTCTACGGTCTGGATCGTTTTTCGGAAGATCTGGACTTCTCATTGTTGGCGCCGGACGATTCTTTTGAGCTGTCCGAATACTTCCCGACACTCAAAAAGGAGGTCGCTTCTTACGGATTGAACGTGGAGATCGCCGAAAAGGAGAAAACGAAGGAATCCGCGGTCCGCTCTGCGTTTCTGAAAGGCAATACGAGAGAGCATATGCTTCTGTTTTACGCCTCCGATCCGGCGGCGAGCGCCGTCGCGGGGAATGAAACGATTAAAATCAAATTTGAGGTAGACACAAACCCGCCGGCGGGAGCGACTTTCGTGCACAAGTACCGTTTGCTGCCTGCGCCGTATGAAGTAACAATGTACGATATGCCGTCGCTGTTTGCGGGCAAGGCGCACGCGGTGATCTGCCGCGCATGGAAGAACCGGGTCAAGGGCAGAGATCTATACGACTATGTATTTTATCTTTCACGCGGAGCAGCGCTCAATACCGAACACTTAAAAGCTCGGCTTGTGCAATCGGGTGTTTGGAAAGATGAAGATCCGTTTACCATCGATAACGCAAAAAAACTGCTCTGCGCCCGCTTTGAAACTGTTGATTATGCGCAGGCGAAAGAAGACGTCCGCCCGTTTATCAAAGACAATGCCGCGCTTGATTTGTGGAGTGCAGACTTTTTCAAACAGATCACGAATGAATCAAAGCTGTGAAGATATAATAAGAGGTGATTGTAATTGGATAATTCGAATAAACCCTTCTTTCCAGACAAACCATGGCTTCCATCTCCGGATGAATGGAAAAACACATGGAGAGATGACTGGCGAATAATGGGGCAAGAAGGCTACCTACTGGACAAGGTCTTGATTTACATTCAGTTTGACCGTTCTTTATGCATAGAAGATTTTGATAAGTGTGAGTTCTGTTGGAAGGCTTTTGATAAAGATAACACGCAGAATGAATTTGCCTATTTTGAACCAAATAATAGGATATGGATATGCAGAGATTGTTTTAATGATTTCAAGGATCATTTCCGCTGGACTGTTAACAGTGGAACGGAGAACAATTAGATGAATTATAAGAACTGAGTGTTTTGGTAAATAACAGAAGTTTTTAGATTGGTGAGATATCTTCTGAAACCGTTATCGCCAAGGTGACGCTACCATCAGGTCCGTGTGGGGGGGCGACTCCATACAGGTTCAAGGCGGCGGCTCCGCACCACAAAGCAGCCTCGAGATCAAGGCCCTGGGGCTGCTGCTTTTTTTTAAGAGAGAATTTAAAGTTGAATGTGACTATAAAATGAAGTATCATTTCAGTGGATATTGTATGCATAATGCTTAGGGAAACCACCAGTGTTTTTTCTGTAATAGTCCAGACTGAATCTCAAAAAAAGTTGAAAGCGAAAGGTTAAAGATTTGATAAATGCTGTCTGGCAAATTTGAAAAGAAAGGATTTTAGTATGCTCAGTGAAGTGATTGTTCCCGATGATCTTGTCAAGGAGATTCGCAATATAATGAGCGCTGCGCGTCAGAATGTCGCCCGGCAGGTTAACAACGAACAGCTTCTTGCTTATTGGAATATCGGTCGTGTAATTGTAGAGCACGAACAGAACCACAATGAGCGGGCAGATTACGGAAAAGAAACACTTAAACAGTTATCACGAACTCTGACAAAAGAATTTGGAAAAGGATTTTCCCGCTCTAATCTTCAGAATATGCGATCTCTATATTTGACTTATCCAAAATACCAGACGCTGTCTGGCAAATTGTCCTGGTCGCATTATTGTGAGCTTTTGGTGATCTCAGATACGGATCGCCGGAGCTTTTACGAGAAAGAATGCGAGCGATCCGGATGGTCTGTCAGAGAAATGAAACGTCAGATTTCCACCTCACTATTTGAACGATTATTGCTGTCTGAAGGGAAAGCAAATAAGCAGAAAGTTCTTGAACTTGCAACCAAAGGGCAGGAATTAGTTGCGCCAGAGGATATTGTCAAAGATCCGTATGTATTTGAATTTCTGGGCATTCCGGAAAATAAACCAGTGCTTGAATCTGATTTGGAGAAAGCGCTTGTCAGGCAAATCGAAGACTTTATGCTGGAATTGAAGCGGATTCATGTTTGTCGGCACACAGCAGAGAGTAACGCTTAACAACACGCACTACTATGTCGATATGGTTTTTTATAACAAGGAACTTCATGCATATATTTTGATTGAGCTGAAAACAGTAAAATTGATGCCGGAAGCCGTCGGACAGCTTAATATGTATCTGAACTATTATGCAGCGGAGATAAATGAGCCGGGAGATAACCCGCCGATTGGAATTATCCTGTGTACAGACAAGGATAATGTAAGCGCTGAATATGCTCTCGGCGGTTTATCGAATAATATATTCGCGTCAACCTATACCTATGTTATCCCGGAAAAAGAAAAATTGATTGCGCAGGTGGAAGCTGTCCTGGAAAAATGGGACGGCGAGAATAGAATTGAATAAGTGGCATTCATGACTTTTTGTTGTCTTTTCACCAAGTTCACGTTGCCGCCAGGTCCGTGTGGGTGCGACTCCATACATGCTCAAGGCGGTATATTTGCACCACAACGCAGCCTCGAGATCAAGGTCCCGGGGCTGTTGTTTTGGTTTAAGAGAGAATTTAAAGCTGAAAGTGATAGTATCATTTCGATAGATAATGCACACATAAGGATCAGGGAAACCACAAAAGGGTTTTCATACCATACCAACGTTTCTATTCCCCCAAAACAATAATATTGTAATTTTGGGGAATGGCTTTGTTTTATCCATAAAATGGACTTGGACCGGTGTGGAAAAGCATCAGAAAAACTAATGATTTCCCTTACAAATCCAAAACCGGTTTGTAATGGCATTAGGCTCCGGTATCTGATATAATTGAGCTATGATTTAATGCCCGTTTGTACGGGACCGTGTTACGCGGTGTTGATTCGGAGGGATAATATGAAAAAGGTACTCTCACTCATTTTGGTATTTGTGTTTTCAGCGACTCTTGCGGCGGGAACAATGAGCTCGTTTGCGGAGGCCGATGCTTTTGACGACAGTTTTGACAAGGACACCGCAAAGGGGATCATTGCCGAATTCATAGAGATCAGAAGCTCCATCGGAATGTTTTTCAACTGGTATGAGGTTGGCAATACAAAAGAAGCGTTCAAAGGCATCTCAAGCACCTTTGCCCAGGGAACCCCGGACGACGTGCCCGACTGGTTCACATAC
>JAIKVQ010000153.1 GCA_024685565.1 Bacillota bacterium | reverse complement strand
CGCCAGCGCTTCGATCATCGCCCAGTCCGGCCGCCTCTTGCCCGTCTCCCACTTCGACACAAGATCGTTCGAGACAAAAAGCCTCCCGGCAAGCTCCTCCTGCGACATATTCGCGCCGACCCTCAATCCGGCAATCCTTTTCCCCAGATCCACGAAAGCTCTCCTCTAACCAAAATTGTAAGTGTTCTGCACGTGCATTGTTATTGTAAACTATTTTAGGCTTTTCGCCAATGGACAAAACGCAACCGTGAACGATTCGTTCTGCATTGGCGGGTATGTATGGAAACACGCCAATGTCTTGTCATTGGCGCGGCGCCGAAAAACCCGGGTTCCCGGTTCTATGATATTAAAACTGCTATTTTTTCGTATAATAAAACTGAAGAAGCTCTTCTGCGGAGATTGCTCTCCCGGGCTTTGAGATAGCGACAGTAAACTGAATATCGGTTGATTGACTGTACAGCCGTATCCATGCCGGAATCGTTTCCGACTCCTCATATACACTTCCTGTCATATTTTTGATTCTGTACATTTCCTGTACATACACTCCCGGAACGGGTTCGTATCTGACCATTTTTCTTACACTGCTTTTTGAAGTCAACATATAAACAGTCTTGCCGCCAATGATTTCAGGTTCGGATACATCAAGGTAGTCTCCCTCCAAGTAATTCACATATTCATATTGAAAGATTTCTTCAAAGCCATCTTCAGGCAGCCATTCCAAATATACGGTTTCATTATTTGAATTAATCAGGTGAATTGTGTAATAGCAGCCGTACCACAGAACTTCCTGAATTGAGTATTCCTCCGGAAAGACCGGTATTGGTGGATTGTTGATATCAAAAAGCCGAACACCGTTTTCATCTTTCAGAAACACCGTTTGCATATGCTTTCTCTGACCGTTTGTAAAATTGTCAGTCTTAATTTTTGATACCAGTTCGTCAAGCGAATTGAAATACTGACAGGCAGACATCGATCCCTCCGGAGACTTGTCTGAGGGGTTTGCGTTCTCGTTGAATTTCATGTACCACTGATCACCGACGCTGTGAAGAGTATAATGTTCCAGGTCAACTTCTTTTATTGCACCTTCTTCATTCAAGTTTGTATTTTTCCCGTCTTTTTTTACGGTATTTTCTGCCCCGCATGAGCAAAGCAACATTGCGCAAATTGCCGCCCCCAACACCGCTGTCAATTTTAATCGTTTCATATTATCTTCTCCTCTCCTTTAATTTTCAAAATAACCATCTATTAAGCCTGAAAGCGTGCTCCTGCAATTAAAACAAAATGCATGCTCTCCGTTTTCGATTAAATCATACAAGATATCTGCCTTAGTCGAATTAAACCCCTGCATAACACATTGATAAGAAAAAAGCGGATGCCCCGGTGCCATGTAAACATCATCCATTCCAAATGTATGAGCTGTCTCATGAATGAGGTTAAGTCCCATACACCATTTTGATAAGTCAGCATCTTGATCTTCTATCTTAAAAAAATGGATGACGGGTCTGTGATCGTCTACGCACGCATACGGATCGTACTCAAACAAGGTATGCTCGCCATCTTCATCGTCAAAGCAATATGTTTCGTCTTCCCGATTTGTCCAAAGACAAGCAATCGTGTTCTGAGGCAGCGACGTATATAATTGATCCGATATCCTATGAATATTTTTGTGGTGATTATCCCTGCAAGAAGTCCCGCAAATATTATCATTGCATTCAACATGTGTGCCTGTTGTACACTGATCACAGAGAACATCATATTTGCGGCTCATCGAAATCGTGCCTATTACCAAGCCAAATTCTCTATTATAAGCTTCACCTGCAAATGTATTGGCCTCAAGAATCTTTGAAACGAGTCCGGGCGAACTATCAAAAGACGAATCGTAATAGTTGATATAATCCAGCTTTATTCTGTCAAGTATCCACTCATCCTGATAATTGGAATCATTTGAGTATGTCATATTTATAATGGCCGTGCCCCATGTGCTCCCGGACTGGGCTGATCCAATTGCCAATCCGTATGTTAGATTGCCTTTTGCGTACAAGCAATATGCGCCGGAAGCGGTCTTTGATATCTTCCATTTTGTTCTATCATTTAAAACAGTATACTGCGTTGCCTTGGCAGATGTGTTGTTTAAAGATTCCACGCCTAAATACAACCCGCTCATACCATTGGTTATTGAGTATTCTCCTTTTGAAATATACTCAATTGTCCATCTTTGATTCAATCCTCCATGAAGCTTCCATTGTAAAACTTCACTTCTCGACCAGTATTCTGTTGCATCGGCACACAATCCAGAGCTCTTATTTGTCAAATAGTAGGTTCCGTCCGGAATCTTAGCGTATACTAAACAGCCGTCAAAAAATAAATTATTGTTGTTATCCAAAACACATGCAAGGATTGACGCTCCGGCAACATCCGCTTTTATCGCGGTTACAACGCCGGTACCACTAACAGAAACTGCTGAACTATTGAAACTAATCCAAATAATTGTAGCCCCCTGAACGGTTGTTGACGCATGCAATTGTGCGGTTTTCCCCTCATCCAAATCCACAACACTTTCTTGCAGTGAAATAACGGAACTATCTCTCTCAACGCGGGCAGCAGTAATTCCCCTATCGGCAAAATACATTCTTAATATATCCTTTTCGGGGTTATTTGTTTTAGCTGCTGGTTTTAACATTGCTACTATGTTTACAGCAATAACAACGGCCAAAAACAAATTAATCAATTTAATACGATGGTTTTTCATTCTTCCTCCCATAACTAAACTATTCCCGTTTTTCACTTTGTTAATTACGTATAACAAAACTGAAAAACTCTTCTGCAGAGAACGATCTCACAGGATTTTCGATACTGATTGTAGACTTAAAGCCGGTCGATTGAACAGCCGTCTATGCTTTAGAGCGTCAAAGCTCTAGTTGGTATGGTTGGCCGTCACAAGCATCGTTATAATACTACTCACATGAATATTTCATTTTAAGTCTGTTCTGCCAACTGGTCATTTCAAGTGTTGTAATTATAGTACAACACAAATTACAAAGTTGTCAATTTCTTCATTGTTTTCAAGTTTCGTTAAAGCAGAATATGTTTTTATAGCACACTAAGTGGTCTGATATGTTATTCTGTAGTGGGTTTTTATGCCCATATGTATACCTCTTTCATTTACTACATGCGGCCCGGAACGACGGCGCCGGCAGGCCGAAAGAATTAACGAGATTGGCGTCCGCCATGTATGCGCTGAAATCGTACGCGAAACAGACTTCCGTATCTTCATGGACCGGTGTGGAAAAGCATCAGAAAAACTAATGATTTTCCATACAAATCCAAAACCGGTTTGTAATTGCATTAGGCTCCGGTATCTGATATAACTAAGCTATGATTTGATGCCCGTTTGTACGGGCCGTGTTACGCAGTGTTGATTCGGAGGTATAATATGAAAAAGGTACTCTCACTCATTTTGGTTTTTGTGTTTTCAGCGACTCTTGCGACGGGAACAATGAGCTCGTTTGCGGAGGTCGATGCCTTTGACGACAGTTTTGACAAGGACACCGCAAAGGGGATCATCGCCGAATTCATAGAGATCAGAAGCTCCATCGGAATGTTTTTCAACTGGTATGAGGTTGGCAATACAAAAGAAGCGTTCAAAGGCATCTCAAGCACCTTTGCCCAGGGAACCCCGGACGACGTGCCCGACTGGTTCACATAC
>JAIKVQ010000150.1 GCA_024685565.1 Bacillota bacterium | reverse complement strand
TGGAATAACCTAACTTGCATTGGTCTGCAAATCGTTAAAAATTGCTTACAAAACCGTCTAAAAACAGCAAATTCTATTAAGCATTTCTAACATAATGTTGATTATGTGAGAAATGCTATTTTATTGCAAAGAAGATGATTTTATGGAGATTTATACTGTATCCTTTTTCGGACACAGATATATTGAGAATATATTTGAGATTGAACAGAAGATTGAAGAAATTGTCAAAAGACTGATTTACGAGAATGAATATGTAGATTTTCTTATAGGGCGTGACGGAGAATTTGACCAGCTTGTTTCATCTACTGTTAAGAGAATGAAGAAAGAAATGGGATATTCCAACAGTTCGCTTATATGGGTTATGCCATATATTAAAGCGGAGTATGAAAATAACCGAGAGAATTTTGAGGAATATTATGATGAAATTGAGATCTGCTATGAATCTTCCATCTCTCACCCAAAATCTGCAATCCAAATCCGAAACAGGCGTATGATTGACAGGTCAGATTTGGTTATATTCTATGTAAGACGGAATTACGGCGGTGCGTACAAGGCAATGGAGTATGCCGCGAAAATCGGCAAGAGAATGATAAATTTAGGCAAAGATATTACCTCCCCCACCCGTACCGCCAGATAGGACGCATTAATAAATAAGCGGAATTGTAAAAATTTATCTTCCTCCTTATACCAAAATCAGAATATTTTTACCATTAACGGCTGATTCACATTTTCAAAAAAATGACATAGACTAAAATTATAAGGAGATGTGATTTGATTTGTATAACAGTATTTTATCAATAAATCAAAAGCCACAAGCAATGGCTATAATAGGGGGCAGTAAGGATTATAAGGACATCCATGGTACAGTATGGTTTTATCAAAGGCAATCGGGTGTTTTGGTGGTAACCCAAGTTTTTGGACTTCCTAAAGGCACAACAAAATGTGACAGCCCTATTTTTGCATTCCATATACATAGCGGCACAAGCTGTACAGGAGATGAAAACGACAACTTTGCAGACAGCAAGGGACACTTTAATCCAAATGATTGTCCGCATCCGTATCATGCAGGCGATATGCCGCCTCTTTTCAGTTGCGGCGGATATGTGTTTTCTGCATTTTTTACTGACAGATTTGCTATTAGGGAAATTATAGGAAAGACTGTGATTATTCATTCCGGTACAGATGATTTTACCTCACAGCCCTCTGGCAATCCTGGGTCAAAAATTGCCTGCGGAGTAATAACCGCCAGATAATGAAAGATATAATATTCATCTTCCGCCCTATATCAAAATTTGACCCGCATAAACAAAGAAAAAGGGTTTTGAAAAATGAGCGGGATTACTATTAAATTTTCGGTTTAATCCTCTCAATCATCTCATCTCCTGAGATGATTTTTTTGATATAGTCTCTTCTTGCCTTTGAATAGATTTTGCTCCACTTTGAAAATTCATCCTCGGATAAATCCTTATCGGATTTTTGCTTGGGAGTTTTATATAATGCTCGGTCCATTCTCGAATACATTGTATTGTAAATTCCCTGTGCTGTCTTCAAATATTCATCTTCCAGATTATCCTTAAATTTTTTCACAGCACCAATATCACAGCATCTTTTGTCATCTTCATAAATCCTATCGCAGTACTCCCGTTTTCTTTTATCCTTTAAGACAAAATATTTCCCGCAATTCTTACAAATCTTGATTTTCCGTCCGCTTTTCATAATCTGCATAAATTCATAGTAAAACAGCTCAACAAAGGTTTCTATTATACTGTAATTCATTACGCTTAATATCTTACCATCCTCGTGCATTATATGAAGCTGTTCTTTTGCATCGGTGATTTCATTTTCATTCATTTCATTTACCGCTTCAAAATTAAGCTTTCCCTCTATATTCGGCATAAGAGCATACCCAGTATTTAATACAAAATCATTGAACTGCGGATACTTAAATAGAAATCCTACAAGTTTTTCGGATATATGTCTATTTGGCAAATTCTCTTTATCAAGACACAGATGAATTGCATCAGAAAATACCTCCTGAATAGTAATTACTTCTTCCAAAATTGCCTTGACATCATTGATGTCCTGTCTATATATTTTATCAAGCTCAAATAAATCTGCCCTGATAGTTCGGCTTAAAATACGGCTCATATTATGGGTTGTAAAAAAATACGCATAAAAATGCTTATCCTTTAATAAGTCTGCAATACTCCATGCAAAATCACACAGGCTGTTATACTTGTCAAATGAATATGACATATTCATAAATTCAATCAGTTTAGTTTTGTATTCTGTGATGTCAAGTTCGCAAAAATCTATTATAGTCTGTCCCGGACAGTCCTCAATATGAAATGTTGTACTGCCGTCTTGATAACAAGTTACATAATATATCTTCCCGTCTGCTCCCTCAAATGCTTTCATATACGGAAATACTTTCTCTCGAAACATACTGCACCCCCAATGCAAATAATAGAAAAGTCAAAATAAAATTTTTTATGATTATCTATGTACTTAA
>JAIKVQ010000149.1 GCA_024685565.1 Bacillota bacterium | reverse complement strand
TAAGGAAAGCTAACAAAATTTTAAATTAACTAATCTCATCTAATCTATTCTGGTAGTATTATACGTTATAAAAGTATATTTGTCAACACTTTTTTTGAAAAAATATAAAATATGTAAAAATGCACCCAAAAAGGCGCATTTTTGCATTACTTATTGGCAGTATTGTTGTTATTATTTGTGCCTGTCAGGTCATCAACTGCGTTTGTTACATTATTTACTGCATCGCCTGCTGTATCTGAAACCGCATCTCCCATATTTTTTACATCATTACCGAGATTTGAACCATTATTATTGGAAGGTGTTTTTGTTCCTGTATTGTTCATTCCGCAGGACGCAATAAGAAGAGCACACAAAGCGCTGGCTAAAAATATTTTAAATTTTTGCATATAGGTAAATTCTCCTTTCTTTTTTATGCGTTATTAGTATGTAACAAAAATATAAATTTTATAACAAAAAAACGGTTTTTGCATATATGCAAAAACCGTTTTTGGATAATTTTGGTTTTTACGCCTCTTCTACGTCAGAAACAACGCCTGAACCAACTGTTCTTCCGCCTTCACGGATAGCGAAACGGAGACCTTTTTCGATAGCGATAGGAGTGATAAGCTCAACGTCCATCTTTACGTGGTCGCCAGGCATACACATTTCTGTGCCTGCAGGCAAGCTGATAACGCCTGTAACGTCAGTTGTTCTGAAATAGAACTGAGGTCTGTAGTTATTGAAGAATGGTGTATGACGGCCACCTTCGTCCTTGGTTAACACGTAAACGTCACCAGAGAATTTTGTGTGCGGGTGAATTGTTCCCGGCTTTGCAAGAACCTGACCTCTTTCAATTTCAGTTCTCTGAACACCACGCAAAAGTGCACCTACGTTGTCACCTGCTTCAGCATAGTCAAGAGTCTTTCTGAACATTTCAAGACCTGTAACAACAACTTTTCTCTTTTCATCTGTAAGACCGACGATTTCAACTTCTTCGTTTACTGTGATACGTCCTCTTTCAACTCTACCTGTTGCAACAGTACCACGGCCTGAGATTGAGAATACGTCCTCAACAGGCATCAGGAACGGAAGGTCTGATGTTCTTTCAGGTGTAGGAATGTAAGAGTCAACAGCGTCCATAAGCTTGTGGATACATTCATATTCAGGAGCATTGGGATCTTGAGATGTTGATTCCAAAACGCCAAGAGCTGTACCTACGATAATCGGAATATCATCTCCAGGGAATTCATACTCTGAAAGAAGGTCTCTGATTTCCATTTCAACAAGCTCTAAAAGTTCAGGATCGTCAACCTGGTCAGACTTGTTCATAAATACAACGATGTAAGGAACACCAACCTGACGGGCAAGAAGAATGTGTTCTCTTGTCTGAGGCATCGGGCCGTCAGCAGCAGATACAACCAAGATTGCACCGTCCATCTGAGCAGCACCTGTGATCATATTCTTTACATAGTCAGCGTGTCCTGGGCAGTCAACGTGCGCATAGTGACGAGCTGCTGTCTCGTACTCAACGTGAGCAGTAGAGATTGTGATACCTCTTTCTCTTTCTTCAGGAGCCTTATCGATCATATCGTAAGCCTCAAATTTTGCCTTACCCTCAAGAGCCAAAACTTTTGTTATAGCTGCTGTAAGAGTGGTCTTACCGTGGTCAACGTGGCCGATTGTTCCAATGTTAACGTGGGGTTTCGTTCTTTCAAATTTTTCCTTTGCCATTTTACATTTTCCTCCTCATAAAATTTGATAAAATTTTAAACATATATATTTTATAATATTTTTGCCAAAAAATCAAGTATTTTCCTAAAAATTCCTTGATTTAGCCGTTATTTCTTGAACGGTCATTGATAATCTTTTCCTGAATTGACTTAGGAACCTCGGAATAGTGTGAAGGCTCCATAGAATACTGACCGCGTCCCTGCGTTTTTGAACGAAGGTCTGTCGCATAACCGAACATTTCGGAAAGCGGTACATAAGCGGTAATTCTCTGTGCGCCTGTTACAGCTTCCATTTCCTTTATCATACCGCGGCGTGAGTTAAGGTCGCCCATAACATCGCCCATATATTCATCAAAGAGATAATTCCGGGTGCAGTCGTCACATCTGAACTTGCAACGGCCGATAACAGCGAGGGCTACGGATTCAAAGGAAACATCGTCAGCACGACGAAAAAAATACGCTCGCTTCTCGGCATTCCCGAAGCAGATCTCAGCGATGAAAAAATCGTTTCGATGCTCACTTTCCTC
>JAIKVQ010000137.1 GCA_024685565.1 Bacillota bacterium | reverse complement strand
GAGGAAATCAAACTTGAGCTTGGTTCTGCAGTGCCGTATGAAAACGAGGGTATGTACGAGGTGCGCGGACGCGATGCTGCAACGGGACTTCCAAAAAATATTTCAATTTCCGCAACTGAAGTACGCGAGGCTATGGCGGAGAATATAGGGCTTATCATTGAGGAAATACGCAACACACTTTGTATGACGCCCGCCGAACTTACGGCAGATATACTTAAAAACGGGATAACGGTAACGGGAGGCGGCGCGCTTATAAAAAATATAGACATGGCGATAGAGGATGCAATAGGAGTGCCTGTAAGAATTGCGGAAGAACCGCTTGACTGCGTCGTTTTGGGAACAGAGCTTGCAACGGAAAACGAAAACATACTGCTCCGTTCGCCTGTTGCAAGGCGCGGATAAGAGAAAGGATTTTTTGAATGTCATTTCTAAGAAAAAGATATTTAAAAATAACAGTAATAGTAATTGTGTTACTTGCTACTTTGACGGTTTTATCAAAAATCGGCGATAATCCTGTTCAAAGTGCGCTAAACAGTGTTATGTCACCGATTTTTTCTGTAGCAGAAAAAATTGTAACACCTGCAAGAAAATTCGTGCAAAGAGTAAAGAATGCAAATTCCTATGAGGCAGAAATTGAGGAGCTTAAAAAGCAGGTAAATGCGCTAAAAACGGAAAACAGGAGCCGAGAGGAATATATAATTGAGAACAGGCGCCTAAAGGAACTTTTATCACTTAAAGACGGTATGAGTGAAAGCAGAATGATTACCGCGAGAGTTATTTCTTATGAGCCTGACAGTTGGTACGATACCTTCATGATAAATAAAGGCGAAAATGCCGGTATAAGCAAGGATAACGCTGTTATTACAGGTCTTGGCGTTGTTGGAAAGGTCACGCAGGTAGGCAAAAATTGGGCGAAGGTTTCAACGCTTATAAATATTTCCAATTCTGTAGGCGTAAAGCTTTCGAGAACAGGTGACATCGGCGTGGTCAGCGGCGATGCAGTTCTTGCGGAAAACAAACAGTGCAGACTTGAATACTTGTCAAATGATAAAAAACTGATAAACGGTGATATATTGCTTACTTCAGGACTCGGCGGAATATATCCGAGTGATTTGAGCGTGGGAAAAGTCACCGAGATACACGCGGACAGTGCGGGAAATCTTGAATATGCCGTCGTTGAGCCAAGTGTTGATTTTTCATCTCTTTATGAGGTTTTAGTAATTACATACCATAATGGTGAGTGGAATGAAGAGAGTGTACCAACATCAGGAGATGAAGAGGTGGCGGAATGAGATTTGAAAAGGACGTAAAATATGCTGTTTTGGCGTTTTTAATAGCCACTGTGGAAGCAACTTTCGGAAAATTCATTGCCGTATCAGGTGCGGTTCCTATGTTGACATTTTCCTTTTTGATTGTTTGTGCGGCAAAGGAAAGTGACCTTTCGTATGTTATGGTTCTTGCTGTTATTTTGGGTGCAGTTTCCGATATTCTGCACGGTCACGGCTTTGGTACATATACGCTGGCATTTGCTTTTTCCGCTTTTTACACCTTCAAGCTCAAGAATACTATATTTTCTTCAGGTTGGCTGTTCTTAATAATTGACGCATTTTTGCTCACATTTTTGGTACAGATTTTTTACATGGTAACTCATATCGGAGATATTGGCGCGGGGAATTTTTTGAAATGCATATGGTCTTTGGTACTCCCGCAAGCTATATATAATACATTGATTTGCTGCCTCTTCTATTGCGTGGGCAGTAAAATTTTAAAGAAAAGGTGGTAAGCCGCTTTGTCAAAACGGAGATTGCGCGTAATAAAAATTTTAATTTTAGTAATGATGCTTTCAATAATATGGCGTCTTTATAATATGCAGGTAATAAACGGACAAGGTTATAAGAATCTTTCAGACCAGCGCATTTCCGCAAACATAGTCGAAAAAGCGCCTCGCGGCGAAATAACGGACAGGAATGGCAAGGCACTTGTAACAAACAGAAGGGGATACTCTTTAAGGCTTCAAAAAACAGACATTAAAGATGATGAATTTAATGCAATGCTTTTGAAGCTTTTTGACATTTTGGATATGGATGGGTATTCTATCCCTGATACTCTTCCTATAAGCGTTACGGAACCATATGAATTTACATTTAGCGACAATACTGAAAGAGAAAAATGGTACAAGGAAAATACGGTAATATCCGAAAATATGACAGCGTCTGAAGTACTTGCATTTCTTAGGGAACGTTACGGGGCAGAAAATGTACCGGAAAATCTGCAAAGAAAGCTGATAGGACTAAGATATGATATACGAAAATCGGGATTTTCAATAAATACTCCGTATATAATTGCAAGCGATGTTCCGCCTACTGTAGTTTCAAGAGTAAAGGAAAGAAGCAGAGAGTTTTCGGGAATTTCGGTGACTCAGGACTTTTTCCGTGAATATACAAGCGGAAGAGTGGCTGCCCATATTTTAGGCAGAGTCGGCAAGATTTACAAAGAAGAATATGCAGAGCTTAAGGAAAAAGGATATTCCCTGAATGATTTAGTAGGTAAACAGGGTATTGAAAAGATATGCGAGAGCTATTTGCGCGGCGAAAACGGGACAAAAAGTGCATTTTACGGCAAAGATACCGACCTTTTGAAAGGAAATACCGAGCGGGAGGCGGTGCCCGGGGATTATGTTGTTTTAACTATTGATTCAGAACTTCAGAAGATTGCGGAGGATTCGCTTGAACGCAATATTAAAAATATAGCAGCACAGGGAGCACGGGACGGAAGGCAAAATCGCGGCGAAGATGCCTGCGCAGGTGCGGCGGCTGTAATTGATGTAAATACCGGAGAGGTTCTGGCACTGGCAACATATCCGAGTTATGAGCCGCAAACATTTTCCAAAGACTATGATTTGTTGGCGCAAGATGCTGCAAAGCCTTTATGGAACCGTGCGATAAGCGGAGCATATACCCCCGGTTCTACTTTTAAGCCTCTTACAGCTATTGCGGCACTTTCAACGGGAGCAATAACAGCAAATGAGACAATAACCTGTGAAGGTGTTTATCGATTTTATGAAGATTATCAGCCGAAGTGTTGGATATGGTCAGAGCAGCATTCAACGCATGGTGCAATAAATGTTTCACAGGCAATTGTGGAATCCTGTAACTACTTCTTTTACGAAACGGGAAGGAGAACAGGCATAAATGCTATCAGCGAATATGCAAAAAAGTTCGGCTTGGGTGAAAAGACGGGAATTGAGCTTACCGAGGAGGTAAGTGGAAATGTATCAAGTCCGGATTATAAAAAGACGCTTTATAAAGATGAAAAGGAGCAGAAGTGGGTTGCAGGCGATACGATACAAACGGCAATAGGTCAATCATATTCTTCTTTTACTCCTATAGGTCTTGCAAACTATGTTGCAACCATAGCAAATGGCGGAAACAGGTATAAAGTGCATATAATTAAGAGTATACGTTCATCAAAGGACGGAAATGCCGTTTATGAGGAAAAACCGACGGTAATGGAGAATGTAAATGTATCGGAGGATATATTAAGAACTGTAAAAAAAGGCATGCTGGGGGTTACGGACGAAGGCTCGGCAAGACAAATTTTTGAAGGATATCCGATAAATGTAGGCGGAAAGACGGGGACGGCACAGATAAGCAAAAAATCTTCAAATAATGCGCTGTTTGTTTCCTTTGCACCGTTTGAAAAACCTGAAATTGCAGTTGCAGTAGTAATAGAGCACGGCTATCGCGGTGCAAATGCGGCGTATGTGGCAAGAGATATATATGATGAATATTTCGGACTTAACAGAAAGGACGCAAATATCGACCAAAATCCGGATAAAAGCGATATTCATAATATACTTTTGCCGTAAAAAATTACGAAATTGTGTTTACAAAACTGTTTTTTTCTGTTATAATCTTCGTAGTGTTTGTTTGGAGGGGTGATGTTTTTGAATATTGCATGTATAGCTCATGACAAAAAGAAAGAAATGATGGTTCAATTTTGCATTGCTTATAAGGGCATTTTGGAGAAACATTCGCTTTTTGCAACCGACAATACAGGAAAACTTATAGCGGAAACTACGGGCATGAATGTGTACCGTTTCTTGTCAGGCACTCAAGGCGGAGACCAGCAAATCGGGGCAAGAGTTGCATATAATGAAATTGATTTGATACTGTTTTTTCGTGACCCTATTACACCCGGTACATATGAGCCTGATAGTATGGGACTTTTAAAGCTGTGCGATATGCATAACATTCCGATTGCGACAAATCTGGCTACTGCAGAGGTGCTTATACACGGATTGGAGCGCGGAGATTTAGATTGGCGCGATATAGTAAATCCGAAAAACTGAGCATTAGACTGTATAGCTTCTGCCGTTAAAGAGGTAAACTATAAAATTTCGTTATACAACACGGATTGAACATTTTTGAAAAGAGATGTATTATGAGTAAAAAACAAAAACTAATCAGCACTACTATTTTTGCAGTGCTGATAATTTTCATTTTAGTAGGGATTTTCTTGACAAATCCCGTAAAAACCGAGACAGAGCCTATTAACGAGGTTATGAGAGATTCGGTATTGCACGAGGGCGCAAAAATAAAATTTTTCGGTGGATTTTCAGTAAATCCCGCGCTTATATCTGCATATTCGGTTACTGCTATTATGCTAATAATAGCAGTTTTAATAAGGATTTTTGCGATACCAAAGTTTAGAATAATTCCAGGAAAATTTCAGCTCATCTTAGAACAGGCGGTGGGTATATTTGATGGAATTGCGAGGGAAAAGAGTCCCCATAGAAACAAGTTCCTTGCAGCATATATTTTTACCGCGGGGAGTTATATTTTTATAGGTACGCTCTTTGAACTTCTTGGAATCCAGGCAATTACAACGCGCGGACAGCCAATTTCTCTTCCTGCACCGCTTTCGGATATAAATGCTGCCTTGGCGCTTGGCGTTATGTCCTATGGTGTGATTTTAATTGGAGGTTTGATAGCAGGAGGCTTTGGCGGATTTTTTACCGCCTTAAAAGATTTTTCTCTCCCAGTTTCAATGAGTTTCAGACTCTTTGGCGCACTTTTAAGCGGCGCACTTGTAACAGAGCTTGTGTATTACTATTATTCGCTGAGCTTTGTTCTTCCTGTAATTGTGGGAGTGATGTTTACGCTTTTGCACGCCGTAATACAGGCATATGTGCTGGCTATGCTGACTGCTCAGTTTTATGGAGAATCTACTGAAAAAACAAAAAAAGGGGTAAAATAAAATGAAAAAGATTTTAAAAACTATATTTAATACAATACTTGCAATGACAGTTATTGCTATGCCTGTTTTTGCAGAGGGAACTGCCGGCGCAGACGGAACGGCAATAAAGGCAATAGCGGCAGCGGCGATTATGGCAATAGCGGCAGCGGCAGGCGCAATTGCAATGGCTATTGCGGTCTCAAAAGCAGAGGAAAGTACAGCACGCCAGCCCGAAGCTACAGGAAGTATACGTACGCTTATGATGATGGGGCTTGTTTTCATTGAAACGGCAATTATATACGCACTTATCACTGCGATAATTATTATATTTGTGCTTTAAAACAGGGTGAAAAATATGAACTTACCTTTAAATATTGATATAAGACAAATTCTTCTTCATATGCTGAATTTTGTTATTCTGTTCGGCGGACTTTACTTTATTCTTTACAAGCCTGTAAAGGATTTCATTGTAAGGCGGGAAAAAATGTACGGGGATATGGACGAAAGTGCTAAGAACGCGCTAAAGTCTGCAGAGGATACAAAAAAAGATTATGAGGAAAAGCTAAGAAGGGCAGATAGCGAAATACTCGAAATGAAAGCAGTGGCTCAAGCTGAGGCGGAACTTTCTGCAAGCGATATAATAAAAAAAGCAAAAGCTGAGGCAGATGAAGTATTGAATAAAGCAAGAACTCAGGCAGAATATGAAACAAGAGAGAGCCTTCATCATGCAAATAGCGAAATTTCAAAAATTGCTGCAGCTGCGGCAAAGAAGATTGTTTTTGAAAGCACGAGCGAATCATTTGACGCATTTTTAGATAATGCTAAAGGAGATGCAAAGGGTGGAAAATGAGATAAAAACCGCAGTTTTGTACTCCGATACAAAGCCCAGTGATGCACAGACGGAGCGGTTTGTCAAATTTCTTAAGGAAAAGTACCAAACGGGAATAGAACTGTGTTGGGAAAAGAGTGAAGGCATAAAAAACGGTTTTCGGTTAACTGTCGGTAATGATGTGTATGACTGGACTTTAGACGGACGTTTCAGGCAATTAAAAAAATATATAAAGTCTATGGCGGAGGAGGAAACCGATTTAATACCCCTTTTGAAGGAGGGTATAGAAAAGTGGACTCCTGCTGTCTTATCAAGCGAAACGGGCACTGTTTTAACGGTTGGAGATTGTGTAGCGACAGTAGGCGGTCTTAAAAATGCCTTTTACGGCGAAATTCTTATTTTTGCAGACGGAGTAAAGGGTATGGTACAGACTGTAGATGAGGACATCTGCGGCTGTATCCTTTTTGACGAGAGCGAAGAACTTTTGGCAGGTACTCCCGTACGGCATACGGGAAAGATTGCAGGAATACCCTGCGGTACAGGCTTTTTGGGAAGAGTTACAAATGCCTTGGGACTTCCTATTGACGCAAAAGGAGCTATTGAATCGGAACAATACAGACCTGTAGAAAATGCAGCACCCGGAATAATCAGCCGTGAGGCAGTAAATAAACCGCTGCATACAGGCATTATGGCAATTGACGCTATTTTCCCAATAGGAAAAGGTCAGCGTGAGCTTATTATCGGCGACAGGCAGACAGGTAAGAGCAGTATAGCAATAGATACGATAATAAACCAAAAAGGCAGAGATGTTATTTGTATATATGTATCAATCGGGCAAAAGACAAGTTTTGTGTCAAATCTGGTAGCTACTCTGTCAAAATATGGTGCGATGGAGTATACGGCGGTAATTTCGGCGTCTGCCGGAGAGGCTGCAACGCTTCAGTATCTTGCACCGTATGCCGGCTGTGCTTTGGGCGAATACTTTATGGAGCGGGGAAAAGATGTTTTAATCGTTTATGATGATTTGTCAAAACATGCCGTTGCATACCGCGAGATAAGTCTGCTCCTCGGGCGCTCCCCCGGAAGAGAGGCATATCCTGGTGACGTTTTTTATCTTCATTCAAGACTTTTGGAGAGAAGTGCACATCTTTCAAATGAGCTTGGCGGCGGAAGTATGACGGCTTTGCCTATTGTAGAGACACTTGCAGGCGATGTTTCGGCATATATTCCGACAAATATAATTTCAATAACCGACGGTCAGATTTTTCTTGAAAGCAGCCTTTTTTATTCAGGTCAGAGACCTGCAATAAATATCGGACTCTCTGTTTCCCGTGTGGGAGGAAATGCTCAGACGAAGGCTATGAAAAAAGCGGCAAAGACGTTACGGCTTGACCTTGCACAGTACCGTGAAATGGAAATATTTATGCAGTTTTCAAGTGAACTTGATGAGGAAACGCGGCGCAGACTGCTCTACGGTCAGGGACTTATGCGAATGCTGAGGCAAAAGCAGGCGAGCCCTTTAGAACTTCATAAGCAGGTAATAATGCTTATTGCGGCGATGGGACGCTGTATGCAGAAAACATCACCCGACCAAGTTCACGAATACCTTGAAAGTCTTGTATCAAGAATTGAGGCGGAATGTCCTGAAATTTGCAGGGGAATTGATGATAAGGGCGACTATTCGCCTGAGGATGAGCAGAAAATTTTAGAGATTGCACGCTCTGTTGGTGATTGATATGTCAAATATAACCGAGATAAAAAACAGAATGGAAAGCGTGCGTGATATGCAGAAAATCACAAACGCTATGTACCTTATAGCATCTGCAAAGCTAAGACGGGCAAAAGCAGAGCTTAATGCCACAAAGCCGTATTTTAATGAGTTAAAAACTGAGATAAAACGTGTTTTCCGTATAGAAGAAAGGATAGATAACCGTTATTTTTATCCCATAACAGGTGAACACGAATTTGAAGGGGCATATGCATATCTTGTCATAACAGCGGATAAGGGATTAGCAGGTGCATATAACCAAAATGTTATAAAAAAGGTAATGGAACTTATTAGAGAGCATAGTCCGTCAAGGCTTTTTGTTGTGGGTGAATACGGCAGACAATATTTTCTGTCGCATCATATTCCGTTTGAGAAAAGTTTTATATATACTGCTCAAAATCCGACGCTTAATAGGGCGAGAAAGATATCAAATATACTTCTTGACGGGTATAAAACAGGGGAATTTAAGAAAATATTTGTGGTTTACACCGATATTGGAAACGGACTTAATACCGAAGTAAATATTATGAGACTTTTGCCCTTTCACAGGGCGGAGTTTGTAACTTCAACAAAAGAGAAAGCTATCGAAAAACCTTTTGAATTCTTACATTCATTAGATAAACTGCTCGACAATATTATGCCAAGCTATACTACGGGATTTATATACAGCGCATTGGTTGACAGTTTTTGCAGCGAACAGTCATCACGTATGAATGCAATGAATTCGGCTAATGAAAACACAAAAGAAATTTTGTCACAGCTTTCGCAAAAATATAACCACGAAAGACAAAACCGTATAACGCAGGAAATTACGGAGATTGCGGCGGCAAGTAAGAACCGCGTGGATAGGAGGATATAGGCGGCATATGACGGGAAAAACGGTAAGAGTTACAAGTTCGGTGGTAGATGTAAGATTTTCGGACGGACGTCTGCCAAAAATAAAGGAAGAGCTTGTTATAGATGCAAAAGGCAAAAAGTATGTCATGGAAGTAGCACAGCATATAGGAAATAACTGTGTCCGCTGTATTATGCTTTCCCCAAGTGACGGACTGTCATGCAACATGGAAGTTTTAGCTACCGGGGATACCATACAGGTTCCTGTGGGAATAAGAACGCTTGGCAGAATGTTTAATGTAGTGGGAGAACCTATTGACGGCGGAACACCGATTGATAAAACGGTAAAAAGAGCATCAATTCATAGAAAAGCGCCTCAGTTTAAGGATATGAGCGAGGATACCGAGATTCTGGAAACGGGGATAAAGGTAATAGATTTGCTTGCCCCTTACGCAAAAGGTGGGAAGATAGGACTTTTTGGCGGAGCGGGAGTAGGAAAAACCGTTTTGATACAGGAGCTTATCCATAATATTGCTACACAGCACGGGGGATATTCCGTTTTTGCGGGAGTCGGAGAACGCTCACGCGAGGGAAATGATTTGTGGAACGAAATGAAAGAAAGCGGTGTTTTGGATAAAACTGCGCTTGTTTTCGGACAGATGAATGAGCCGCCCGGAGTTCGTATGCGTGCGGCGCTTTCGGGACTCACAATGGCTGAGTATTTTAGGGACAGAGAGCATAAGGACGTTCTGCTATTTATAGATAATATTTTCAGGTTTGTTCAGGCAGGAAGTGAGGTTTCTACCTTGCTCGGAAGAATGCCGTCCGCTGTAGGGTATCAGCCCACGCTTGCAGAAGAGCTGGGAGCCTTGGAGGAGCGTATTGCATCAACAAAAAGAGGCTCAATAACATCTGTTCAGGCGGTGTATGTGCCTGCTGATGACCTTACAGACCCTGCGCCGGCAACGACCTTTACTCATCTTGACGCAACAACGGTATTGAGCCGTAAAATATCAGAGCAGGGTATATATCCTGCCGTTGACCCGCTTGAATCGGGCTCAAGAATACTTGAAGCGGACATTGTGGGCAGTTACCATTACGGTATTGCGAGAAAGGTTACGGAGATTCTTGAAAAGTACAGAGAACTTCAGGATATTATTGCGATTTTAGGTATGGAAGAACTTAGTGATGCAGATAAATTAACGGTAGCCAGAGCGAGGAAAATCCAGCGCTTTTTGTCACAGCCTATGTTTGTTGCAGAAAAATTCACAGGAGTTAAAGGTGTATATGTTCCGCTTTCCGAGACTTTAAAAAGCTTTGAAATGATTATAAACGGCAAGGCGGACGAATGTCCTGAAATGGCTTTTTATAATGTGGGAACAATTGAAGATGTCTTTGAAAAAGCAGAAAAAATAAAGGCGGAGGAAGAAAATGAATAGTTTTCATCTTTGCATATTGGCGTCTGACAGACCTTTTTATGATGGTGAGTGTGTCTCTCTTTCAATACCTACCGATGACGGGAGTTATGGAGTACAGGCGAACCATCACAATATGATTGCCGCAATTATTTCAGGAACAGTAAGTTTTCGTATAACGGAAGGTGCAGAACTCGAATATGCGGCAGTTTCGCAGGGGATTATGAAGGTGGAGGATAATGATGTCCTAATTCTTGTTGATACGGCAGAACGCCCTGACGAAATTGATGAAAAGAGGGCTATGCTCGATGCCCAGGAGGCAAGGGAAGAGCTTTTGAAAAAGCGCAGTATAAATGAGTACCGCGAGGCACAGGCAAGACTTGCAAGAGCATTAACTCGTTTAAAAACAAAAGGGAAAACAGGTATAAATTAAAAAAACCGCAGTTGCGGTTTTTTTAATTTGTCTGCTTTATTGCCAATTCCAAAGCCATTGCAAGCTGGTCGGGACAGCTTGTTCCGCGTCCTGCACAGTCAACACCTTTTAGACGTTTTATAACCTCGTCTGCGCTCATACCTTCAACTAGTTTTCCTATACCTTGAGTATTGCCGTTGCAACCGCGCGTGAAACGGACATTATGCACAATTCCGTCGGTAATTTCAAAATCAATCTGTGATGAACAAACGCCTCTCGGCGTAAAAGAAAACTTGCCCATAATAATGTGCCTCCGATTTTTTTTGAAATTATATCATATATATTTAAAAATTGCAATATTGACAATGTTTTTCTTTTGCGGTAAAATAAGTAGCGATTGTGAGGGTAAAAATGGATTTTGTAGCGATAGATTTTGAGACGGCAACTTCAAGCTGGACGAGCATATGCAGTATGGGGATTTGCGTTGTTGAGAATAATAAAATTGTTGAAACGAAGGGTATGCTTTTTAAGCCGACACCTTTTGAGTTTAATGAATATAATATAGCAATTCACGGTATTACACCGCAAATGGTGTGGGATAAGCCGAGATTTTGCGACTGTTGGGATAAAATAAAGCCGTATCTTGACGGGAAGCTTGTCATAGCGCATAATGCGTCCTTTGACATTGGCGCTCTGAAAAAAACGCTTGACCTTTTCGGGATAGCTCTTCCGACATTTGATTATTTGTGTACCGTAAAGCTGTCGCAAAAGGCATATCCCAATCTTCCGAGCCATAAATTAAATGCGCTTGGCGAGGCGCTTGGGATACAGTTTTCGCATCATACCGCCTGCGATGACGCGTATGCGTGCGCTGAGGTGCTTTTGCATATTATTAAAGATTTCGGTATAAACTCTAAAGAGGAGCTTAAGGATAAATTTGATATAGGAATAGGCAGAATGTATGAAGGATTTGTTGAGCCGTGCAGGAAACATAGGAAAAAAGAGCAAGCGGTTAAATAAATATTGATTTTGTGCATAAACTGTGTTAAAATAACCTTGAAATATGGGGATGCAACGGTTTCGACGGGGATGTTGAAACATCGGAAGCGAGTAGTGACGGGTACCACTTAAAAATGCCCGAATTTTTAAATATAAACGCTAACAAAAATTTAGCTTACGCTGCCTAAAAAGGCAACCGTCTTGTCTTTGAGGACCACGGCAAAGAATAAGGCGACTACCAGTGGTGCACATGAACTGTCTTTTGTTTTGGGGACAGTCACGACTTAAAAACTACCGTAGCATATAGCCTGACTGTGGGCGGTATGTGAGGGGAATCCCAA
>JAIKVQ010000079.1 GCA_024685565.1 Bacillota bacterium | reverse complement strand
GACTTTTTCTTTAAGCCTTCTAAGTTCTCCGTTATCAAATAGTTCTGTACGGAATTTGCATTCTCCGACAATAAATTTCTTCTCACTCTTATCGGTAGCAACAATGTCAATTTCTTCTGCGAAGCTCTTTTTTTTGCCCTCGATGATTTTTGTTACATTACCCCACCATCTACCTATTTTTGCAAATCTGAATGGCAGTTTTCTCTCTTTATTTAAGCTATACATATATTCAATACATACTTTTTCAAAGGATTTTGAGGCAAAATCGTGTAGCGAGCCTTCAATATAATCTTCCCATACGCCCGGCGCATCATCCTTCTCAAGCTCTGATAGATTGGAATATCCGAAAGCATACCAGAATTTGAAATAATTATCTGTAAGGTTATACAGCCCTTTGCTGCTGCTTGCTCTCTCCTTTGCGCTTGCAAGGGTAGAAAACTCTCTTTCCACTATTCCAAGCTCTATAAGATTTTTAAGATAGACACTCAACTTGCTTTTCTCAATTTCTGTTTTTGACTGCAATTCAGTAAATGCTGTACTCCCAAGCGCAATCGCCTCAATAACCGTATTGTAAATGGCGGTTTCACGAAGCTCCTGCCTTAAAAGGAATTCCGCCTCAGAATAAAGAACTGTACCTTTGGTAAGGATCCTATCTACTATGTTATCCTTTAATGAGCGTTTTGAATCAAACTGTTTAAGATAATGGGGAATTCCTCCAAGTATTGCGTATGCGATAAGCTTATCCTCATCGGAAAAATCAGGCAAAAATTTTATTGCATCATAATACGGCATAGGAAGCATTTTATAAATCCCGGTTGTCCTTCCGTACAGGGGATTCTTCTCGGCCAAAAGCTCCTTTTCTATAAAGCTCATCGAACTTCCGCATAAAACCAACATTATGTTTTTATTTTTCAGCACGCTATCCCACACAATCTGCAAAATAGACGGAATGCTCTGACTATTTTTGCACATATAAGGAAACTCATCAATTACGACTACTGTTTTGCGCTCTCCTTCCATTTCGCCAATAAATGAAAACGCTTTGTTCCAATCTGAAAAAGTATCTGTGTATGCTCTGACTTCAGGTTTCCACGACAAAAGTGCTTCAGAAAATTCGGCAAGCTGTTTTTCAGAGGTATATTCGCGGCAAGAATAAAAAACATTCGGTTTTCCTTTGCAAAATTCTGTTAATGTCTCTGTTTTGCCCACTCTTCGTCTTCCATACAAAACAACAAATTCTGCCTTGTTGCTTTCGTAACAGTTATTTAAGAATTTTAATTCATTTTCGCGGCCAATAAACATAAATTCCCTCCTTGTCTTTGTAAGCAAATTTGTCAAATCGTGATTTGTCAAATCACAGTTTAACACATTGCATATAAAAAGTCAATATTATTCTGCGAAAGTTTTTATAAATAGCACAAGCTTGTGTCTGCATAGTCTGCAATCAGTCTGCAAGGCGGCAATCAAAGAAGTGCTTTTTCATTGCCTTATTCACTTTAGTCTGCAAGGATTGACTATGTCGGTTTTTTATCATTTTTTTATGCACTTTTAGCGATTTTTCAACCCTTACTTTAGAACCTGAGTCGTTTTTACCCCCTAAAAACAGGGTTGAAGTCCCGTTTTTACTTGCTTTTTTGATATCCCCTATTTTTTAATATTTTGGGATATGCTTTTCAGGTCGGAAAATCATATAAAATCAAGTATATTTATATCTGCTTTTAATATATACTTTATACTTCTTCTTTGTACTAAGGCTTTATTATTACCCTTAGTATATATCCACCCAATATCTGCAAGCGCGAAAATTCATCCCCGCTAACCGAGAATGAATTTTCGCCTATTCCTGCAAGGATTCTTTTTCCGAAGTCTTGATTTTGCGCCTTTTTACCCTCTTGAAAAAATTTTGCTCCACCTCCTATACTACCCTGCAAAAAATTATTTTTGTTCATTTTTACCACTTCAAAAAGAAACGCTTTAATGCTGTTTTTAAGACCTTTATACGTGGAGCAATTTTTGTTTTTTCGTCAATTTTTTAGAACCATAAAAAAATACTTTTTGCTCCACATATAAACTGAAAATTTTGATTAAAAAAGGTGCTAAAATCCGACTCGAAAAATATTTCTTTGGCAGATTATTTCTCCAATGCTATACTATTCGATTTTGCTATAATTTATATTTTTCACTCACATTGATCTTATTCTTTTAGTCGGGAGTTACTACAAGCATCTACCTACACAAATATAGCAATTACTTCTACATCTTTTAATACCTTTACATCTGTTTTGCTTTTTGTGTCTGCAAGGATTGGTAGCTTTTGCCGACCCGAAAAACGGCACAAAAAAACTGTTAGCCTGCACACCCTCCCAACTACTGCAGATTTTTGCAAAAATTTCATTTAGGCTATGCCTTGAAACCCGCATAGCTACTATATTTGTATGGTGGATGGGGGTGTGCAAGATGTTGCAAAAATATGCCTTTTGAAAAAGTGACAAATTTTGCAAGATTCTGCACACCCCTCCGAGTCGGTTTTTGACTTATTCTTTTGTTATTTTTTCATAAAGCTTGTTCAGAATATATGTTCTTTGGCTGCCCATATTTCTAACTGTTCTCAAGCAGTCGATTAAATATTCTATATGCTCTGCTTTTAAGCGTAAAAATACCGTAGCCAGCTTATCCCGCGATATTCTTTGAAATCCTATTGAGATAAAATCTTCCTCCGAGCATATTGCATCAAGTACAGTATCTACAATTTCATTTATTAAACCACGACGGTATCTGTTTACCATAACATCATAATTGATGCTCTTATGTATCTTCTTTTTATAAATTTCTCTGATTTCGGCTTTTTCACTATCATCAGCATAAAAATCCACATTGTCATTTTCAGAAGTCTTGACTTCTGATGTGTTAAAATTCGCATTAATACTATCCTTTTCGGATTTATCGCTTATTGTTTCTTGTTCCTTTTCCGACCTCCTAACATCTGCAAAATCAAGAACATAAATCTTTGTAGGCTTACCCTGTCCCTGCTTTTTCCGCTCTATAAGCCCTATGCCCTTATCTAATTCATTGAACAGCTTAATCGCCTTATCCTTGCCAATGTCCAAACTTTCTTGCACTTCCTGAAGCGTAAAATACACATAAGCCTTGTTTTCTGTATCTATTTCTGCTGACTTGCTCATTCTGTCAAGCAAAAGCCCATACAGTATTTTTGCCTCCGCCGACAGCTTTGAAAATTGGCTGTCAGTAAAAAGAACTCTTGGAATACGGTAAAAGCTATACCTTTTGCTATTTTGTTTATTATAATAATTATACTTCATTTCTTACCTCCCAAAAAATCCTCTATTATCGGCATACATTCCTTTGATGTAAAGCCCCACAAAACTGTACTTAAAATCTCAATAGCCTTTGTCCTTTTGTTAAAATATGTTTTCCAAGACATATATTCGCCGTTTTGAGCCAATTTTTCCACTATTTCTTCTGTAGTTTTTAACGGCTTGTCCGAAAGGTATGTAAGGTAAAGTATCTGATAATATATTTCTCCGTCAACTTGTTTTCGTCTTAACAAATCCACAGCCGCATCAATCATTTTGAGCATTTTTTTATTGCGTTCCATAACCCGCATCTGTTCCTGAATCTCTGTGCCTGCAAGGTCTGCTCCTGCCTGATAGCTCTTATTTAAGAAATCATCGAGCTTGCAGTCCATTTCAGCCTCAAAATCCATTTGTGCCTGCATAGCGGCGACCTCAATGCTCCATACAACATCTCTATACTTTTTTAGCAATAGTAAAGTGTTGTGATAAAGATATTCTTCTCTTTCTGTTCTGTCGCTTCCTTTTGGTTTTCTCATAGTGTTCCTCCATTCATATCAAAATTTGCTTCTGCTCTGTAATAATGTCCTATTGTAGAAACCGAATTATACAGTGCTGTAAGCATATAGCTTTTAATGTTTTTCACTTTTGCCGTACCCTTTTTCAGTGAGTCCATAACATACTCAATATGATTGCAATTTAATCTTAAAAACCTGTCTGCAACAATTATTTTGGGTGTTTTATCTCCTGCAATGACGAGATAGGGTTTACTGCTGCATATTGTATCCACGATAATATCTACAAGACCGTCTATGTCCTCTCTTTTGTAGTCTTTAATTAGGCTGTCATATTCGATATTTTCTTTTATTTTTTCCGCGCAGGTATTCCTATCCATCATATCTCTCACAAGATACGATAAGATAGAATTAGTATCGTTAAAATCAGTGTTATTTATATCAGTATCATTAGAGTCTGGTTTGCCGACCACCTGACTTCTGTTTTCCAGAAGTCCGTAATTCGACATTTCAGAAGTACGGACTTCGGCATTATACTTTTCACCAGACATTTGATTTTCAGAAGTCTTGGCTTCGGTGCTATGCAGAACTCTTGAAGTCGGATTTCCATTAGTTTTGACCTCTAAAATGCCATTATTTTTTTCATCATTTCCGACACACACTTCGGACTTCGGTTTTTCAGAAGTCCGGACTTCTGCTACAGTCAAATCCGCATTATTGCTATGTTTTTCGGTGTTTGTATCAACAGCTTCGCTGTTATCCTCTACTGCCGTATCCGAAGTCTTGATTTCGGACGTATTTTTCACAAAATTCATAACATAAATCATTGCAGGTTTTCCAAGACCTTGCTTTTTCCGCCGTATAAGACCTATTCCGCTCTTTTCGTCAAGCTCGGAAAAAAGTTTCACGCATTTATCCTTACCGAAGTTTAGATATTTCATTACCTCTTCTAATTTGAAATAAATATATACCCTGTTTTCTTCATCAATCCAGCTGTTTTTTACAGACAGACACATTCTGTCAAGCATAAGCCCATAAAGCACCTTTGCCTCAACAGATAACTTTGCAAACCTCTCGTCTGTAAAAAGCACTTTTGGTATACGATAAAAGTTGAACTGTTCTGATTCATTTCCGTAATAAAATTTGAAATTGTATTTCTCCATTATCCTCACTTCCCTCTTTTAACGAAAAAAAGACAGCCCATATTTCATAGACTGTCTCCAAAGATTTCACATCTTTTTAAATCATATTATATTAGCGCCATTTTATACCCGCAATTAAATGTTCTTTACTGCAAAAGTCATATCATCCTTTTCTCATTTGTCGTAAAACTGTCGTAAAATGAACATTTTGTATGGTGCAAACCCTTGTATTTCAAGGGTTTAGAAATTATTTGGCTTCATTGTCGGGAAGAGCAAAACGTCGCGGATTGAGTAGCTGTCGGTTAAAAGCATTACCAAGCGGTCAATGCCTATTCCGACACCTCCCGTCGGGGGCATACCGTACTCAAGCGCTGTTAAAAAGTCCTCGTCCATCATACTTGCCTCATCATCGCCTGCATCACGGAGCGCAACCTGTGCCTTAAAGCGTTCGCGCTGGTCAATCGGGTCATTAAGCTCGGAAAATGCGTTTCCTATCTCCCTTGCTGTTATAAATAACTCAAATCTTTCGGTCAGCTCAGGCTGGTCGGGCTTTCTTTTAGCAAGCGGAGAAATTTCAACAGGATAATCTGTAATAAATGTCGGCTGAATAAGCTTTTCCTCAACCTTTTCCTCAAACACAAGGCTTATAATATCGCCTCTTGTAGATTTTGCGCTCTCAAGCTCAATTCCCAAATCCTTTGCAATTTTCTGCGCTTCTTCATCGGTTTTAATTTCATTAAAGTCGATGCCTGCATACTTCTTAATAGAGTCAATCATAGTAATTCTTTCAAAGTGTGAAAGGTCGATTTCAGTACCCTGATACATAATTTTATCACCGCAGCCAATTGCCTTTGCGGCATTTCTTATAAGATTTTCAGTCAAATCCATCATACCGTGATAATCTGTATATGCCTGATAAATTTCAATAGTAGTAAATTCGGGATTATGGCGTATATCCATACCCTCGTTGCGGAAAATTCTGCCCATTTCATAAACGCGCTCCATTCCGCCCACAATAAGCCTCTTTAAATAAGGAGGGAAAGTCATGGACAACAAGGCAATGTATAAACTTTCATACGGATTATTCG
>JAIKVQ010000065.1 GCA_024685565.1 Bacillota bacterium | reverse complement strand
GACCATATGGCAGAAAACGGCGGCGGAAGCATCATAAATATCGGCTCATATATGGGCATTTTAGGACCTGATGACAGTCTTTATAAAGATACTGAAATGACGGGCTTTATTCCGGATTATTTCTTCCATAAAGGCGGAATGAACAATTTTACACGCTTTCTTGCAAGCTATTACGGACCTAAAAATGTAAGATGCAATATCCTAAATCTCGGCGGCTTCTACAACGGACAGGACGAGAGGTTTGTCAAAAGATATAACGAAAGAACATTTTTAAAACGTATGGCAAATGAAACGGATATAATGGGTGCTGTCGTATTTTTAGCGTCAGATGCGTCCTCATATATAACAGGAAGTGCAATCTCAGTTGACGGCGGATACTCGGCAAAATAAAGGAAGGTAAATAAAAGTGGAAAAAACAGTTATAAACGGAAAAGAGTTATCAAAAATTACACTTGGTACTGTTCAGCTTGGAATGAATTACGGCATAGCAAACCTTGACGGGCAGCCCAGCAGCGAAAAAAGCTTTGGTATGCTCCGATGTGCTTTGGATAACGGAATAACATCTTTGGATACCGCAAGGACATACGGTAATTCCGAAGATGTAATTGGCGAATTTTTCAGGTCAGAAAGAATAGAAAATATGCCATTTATCACAAGCAAATTAAAGGTGAACTTGCCCCAAGATGCAACAGAAAAAGAGGTCGAGGCGGCGATGTATAATTCAGTTGAAACTTCTCTTTCAAAGCTTGGAATAGAAAGGCTTGACTGCCTTATGCTCCATAGCGCGTCGGATATGACAGCCTACGGCGAAATCGTGCCAAAAACTCTTGAAGCTATGGTAAAAAAAGGTTATACATCTATGGCAGGTGTTTCAGTATATCAGCCCGAAGAGCTTGATACAATGCTCAAAAACGATATTTACGAGGCAACACAAGTGCCTATGAGTGTATTTGACCAAAAGCTTATACATAAAGGGTATATAAAAAGGCTTAAAGAAAGAAATATCGCGGTATTTGTGCGAAGTGTATTTTTGCAGGGCGTATTCTTTTTAGAGCCTGAAAAAATTACAGATCCTTTGCTTATAGAATACGCAAAACCGTATATAGAAATCTTAAGAGACTATTGCAAAACGGAGAATATGAGCATTGCCGAGTTTGCAATTTCATATATCCGCGATACTGAGGGCGTTACATCGCTTGTTTTAGGAGCAGATACAAAGGAGCAGGTAATGGAGAATATCAAGTATATCAATGCACCTGCTATAAGTGAAAAAACAAGGGCGGAGCTTTCGGAAAAATTCAAGGAAGTAAATATTGCAAAGATAATGCAGGTCTTATCAAGACCGAAAAAGTGAGGTAATTTCAAATGACAAAATTAGAAAACGGATTTTATACGGCGCTCGGAACACCGCTCGATAAGGACGGAAATTTGGTTTCCGAGTCACTAAAAAAACACATCAATCAGCAAATTGACGCGGGTGCATCGGGTCTTCTTCTAATGGGAAGTATGGGAATTGAGGCTTACTTAAAAAACAGCACTTATGCAGACTGTGTTAAGGTAGCGGTTGATACGGTAAGCGGTAGACTACCGCTTTTTGTAGGTGCAATGGATACCTCATTTGCAAGGGTAAAGGAAAAATTTGACTTAATTGACGATGCCGATATAGACGGCATTGTGCTTACCGTACCGTATTATGCGCCTGTTAATGATGAACAGGCAATAAATTGGTTTTTGACTCTTGCGGATATGGCACAAAAGCCTATATATCTTTATGACCTTGCGGTTGTAGTAAAGTATAAAATAAATATGGGTGTAATAGATGCCGTTATAAAACACCCGAATATAAAGGGCATAAAAACTGCCGATTGGGAATTGATAAAGGAAATAGAGCGAAAATATCCGGACAGCGATTTTGAATGTCTTTGCAGTCGGCTTGATTCCTTTGACTATATGAATATGATGGGAATAGGCAAAAATCTTGACGGAATGTTCGCCTGCACGCCAAAAAACGGCAAAAAAATGGCGGACTGCAACAGAAACGGAGATTTTGTGGGTGCAAGAAAGTATCTTGATAATATTCTTCTTTTGCGCGACACTTTGATACAATACCGTCTTATGACTGCATTTACATACTGTATGAATTTGCTCGGCTGTGATGGTAATTTCCATCAGGATTACTGGCTTGATGTAACCGACGAGGGTAAAGAAAAATTAAGAGAAACTATGAAGCTGATAGGTGAAATATAATGATTTCATGTACTGAATTTATACCGCTTTACAGTGAGTTTTTTAAGTTTTTAGAGAAAAAGGGCGGACATGACGCCGTAATGGAGTATTGGATATATCTGTCGGATAGGAATATCGGCGATAAGACAAACCCTAACAGCTTAGCATCTTTTTGTGAGCGTTTAGGAGGCTTTGAAGGCGCAAGGGCGTATTGGAATCACACTCTTTCTGAGGAAGCCTGCGACTTATACAGGATATATGACAAAAAGCACAGATACATTTATGACCATATTCGCCATTGCCCGTCAAGAGGTATGCTGAATTCTCTAAAACATATTGAACCGTACTATGATTATTGCGAACATTGTAATGTAATATATCAAAGGGTACTTAAGAACTATGGCATAGTTTATGAGCGTGATGACTCAAAAAAAGAAAATGCCGAGTGTTGCTCGCTTTTATATGAAGCCGGAAATAAGCCCGATTTTGACTATACAAAGCCGTCTGAATTTGCAGAAATTACCGATATGAAAAGTGAGGATAACAAATATCTTCACCGTGATTTCCATTTGCTTGGAGATTTGGCACTTACATACTGCGGTGAGAAATTCGGCGACAAGGGTGTAAAAGAGTTCCTCACAGACTATACCAAAACATACTATAAGCCTGTCATAGAAAACATAAGAATAAACGGACTTATTGCAATAAAGAAATGGTTAGAAAGCATATACGAGATTGAAGAAGCATCAGAATTACTGCACACCGACCTGAAAGAAAATATGCTCACTGTTACGATAGATAAAAGCCCTGTTATCGATTATATGTATTCACTTGGTCAAAAACCGAGTAAATACTACATAGAGGAAACAAAAACGCTTTATTCTGCCATAGCAGATGAATGTAATTTATGTTTTAACCTCGATAATTATGAGGATAACGGAGCGGCGAAATTCCATTTTTCAGTTAGGGGGAAATGAGCTTGTATCTTGCAATAGACTTGGGAACAACAGGCTGTCGTAGCATCATATTTGATGATAAGTTAAAAGAAATTTCGTCAAGCTACTCAGAATATTCCCTGATAACAGACGAAAACGGCATAGTGGAGCAGGACGCAAATCTTTGGTGGGAGCTTACATTAAAAACTTCGATTTCTGCAATAGAAAAGTCTGGCGTATCTGCAAAAAGTATAGACGGAATTTCAATATCATCACAGGGAATATCGGTTGTGCCGATAGATGAAAACGCAAATCCTTTGGATAACGCAATAAGTTGGCTTGATACAAGAGCAGAGAATGAAGCAGACTTGTTAAAAAATGATTTTGGCGAAGAAAAAATCCGAGCAATCACAGGAAAACCGTGCAGCAGTGTATATACCCTGCCGAAAATTTTGTGGTTAAAGAAAAATAAGCCCGAAATATATCAAAAGGCAAATAAGTTTTTAATGCCTCTTGACTTTTTGACGGCAAAGCTGACGGGGAATTTTGTCACAGACCATAGTATGGCATCGGGTACGCTTATGTATGATTTGGAAAATGCCTGCTGGTGCGATGAAATCTTGGCAAAATATGATATTGACAAGGAAAAACTACAAAACATTGCATATACAGGAGAAATTGCAGGATATGTACTTCCTGAAATAAGAGAGATGTTAGGATTAAAAGATAACTGCATAGTTGCAGTCGGTGCACAGGATCAGAAATGTGCGGCACTTGGCGCAGGTCTTGATAATAACAGCATTACCATATCATTAGGAACAGCAGCCGCTGTGACAAAAAAGTGGAATAGGCTCGGAAAAAGCGTGATAGAAAACACTACATGGTGCGGATATACAGAGCCGGAAAGCTATGTTACAGAGGGAGTAGTTGCAACTGCCGGAACTTGCCTTCGGTGGCTTCGCGATACGATATATAACGGCGAAAAATACAGCGTTATCGACAGTGAGGCAAAAAGCTCAATAGAAAAAGGAAGCAGTATAATTTTTGTTCCGTCTATGGACAATGGCAAGGGTGTATTCTGCGGAGTATCTCTCTCAAGTACAAGAGGTGATTTAGCATCAAGCGTTATGGAAGGCGTGGCTTTTGAAATAAGAGCCTTGCTTGAAGGTATGAACGCATACGAAAAGAAGCAGAAAATCATTCTTTTCGGAGGCGGTGCAAAAAGCGATTTGTGGTGCCAAATCATATCGGACATTACAAAAATGGAAATTGCAGTTCCATCAACCGAGGAGGCGGCAGGCGCAGGTGCGGCAAGAGCGGCGGCGAAGGCTGTCGGAAGAAATATAGATCCTCTTTCAATAGGCAGAAAATATAAGCCTCAAAGGGAATATGAAGAAAAGTATAAAAGATACAGGGAAATATCGGTGAAAATATGATTTATATTGAAAATGCAAATATTGTCCTTGAAAAAGGGATATTAAAAAACGGAGCACTTCTTTGCGAAAATGGGATAATAACAAAAATCGGCAAACCGGATTCATTTGAAGCCCCCAAAAATGCAGAGATAATAGATGCAAACGGGCTTTACTTAGGTCCCGGCTTTGTCGATATTCATGTCCACGGAGGAAACGGATACAACTTTTTTGATAACCCCGAAAAAGCGGCAGAGTATTTTCTAAAACACGGTGAAACTACCGTTTTGGCAACAAGCTATACTACATACACAAAAGATGAATACCTTGCGGCAATCGAGAAAATAAAAAATGCTATGAAAACCGATGCAAAAAACATAGCAGGCTTTTATATGGAAGGACCGTACCTAAACCCCAAATACGGCGCGGAGCCGAAAATGAACAAATGGCTCGGCGAAATAAAAGAGGAGGACTATGCGCAAATTGTCGATAATGTCGGAGACTTGGCAAAGGTATGGGCGGTAGCACCGGAGCGAGACGGTATAGAGAATTTTATGGAATATGTAAAATCGCAAAACCAAAATGCCGTTTTTGCGGTTGCACACAGCGAGGCAACGCCTGACGAAATAGACAGGGTAAAGAATTACGGCATAAAGATTCAAACGCATTGTATGAACGCGACAGGAAGACTTGGCGAAAGTGCCGGCATACGGGGAGTTGGACCTGATGAATACTGCCTTATGAATGATGATATGTATGCAGAAATGATATGCGACTCTTTGGCTATCCATGTTCCTGCATACCTGCAAAGGCTTATACTTAAAATTAAGGGCATAGATAAAATAATACTCATTACCGACAGCTTTGCAACAGATTCTGAAGAGTCTGAAAAGTATGCAAAATCAAAGGATCTTTCATTTGACTCGGAAGGGAATGTATCAGGTAGCCGTCTTACAATGGATATTGTCTGCCAAAACTTTGTAAAGCATACTAATAGCAGTATACAAGACACCTTTCTTGCCGCGGCAACAAATCCTGCAAAGGCAATAGGTATGTATGATGAGATAGGCAGTATTGAGGTTGGCAAAAAAGCAAATCTTTTAATAGTAGATAAGGATTTTAAAATAGATAAAGTTATTTTTGAGGGAGTGGTACAATGTTAAACGCTTGTATGAAAAGAATAGAAATAACACCGCCAAAGGGCTTGGAGCTTGCAGGATATCCGCATTATCCAAGGTATAACGAGGGAGCACACGATCCTTTATATGCCGCTTGTATGTATCTTGAAAATGACGGAGTAGAGGCTGTAATGGTAACGCTTGACCTACTGTTTTTTTCAAAGCAACACGCAAAAGCAGTAAGGGAAAAAGTCAATTCACTATGCAAAATACCAAAAAGCAGTATTATGATAAGCTGTTCGCATACTCATTCTGCGCCTTGGGCGGCAGGCAGGCTTGACATTGAGAGCTTAGAGGCTGGGAAAGAGCAACCAAAGGAGTATGTTAAAGAGCTTATAGACAAAATCGCAAATCTTATCGTTGATGCTAAAAATGACGCATATCCTGCAAAATTTACATCAGGTACGGCAATATGCGGACAAGAATCGGGTATCGGTGGAAATCGCAGAATAAAGGGTGGACCTCACGATCCCCTTGTCAGCGTTATGGCGATAAAGGACGAAGCCGAAAAGCTACGCGGAATGTTAGTAAATTATACCTTGCACCCAACATTCATACACGAATGGAGTAATAGTTGCACAGCCGATTATCCTTGTTATCTGAAAAAGGAAATAGAAGAAACAAAAGAGGGAGTATTAGTCGGATTTTCACAAGGTACATCGGGTAATCAGTCAAGCAGATATTACCGCGAGGGCGAAAGCTATGATGAAGCCGAAAGAGTAGGCAGAACACTCGGAAAAGCGGCACTTTCGGTTTTGGAAAATGCAAAATGGACAGATGAGCTTCCAATAAAGATTGCAACAGACTCAATCGAATATGAGCTTCGTGACTTTGGAACAGAGGAAGAGCTTATAAAGCAGGTAGAACACGACAAGGCAGTATATGAGGATTTGTACGCAAAATACGGTAAAAGCGAAAACAGAGAAGAATACTATCTTTGGCAGAATGCAAATTTAAAATGTCTCGGCTCGGAAGACCAGCTCGGCTATATAAGGCTAAGGAAAAAGGGAATAAAGATAGAGCTTTTGGAAGATGAAAATCCTTGTGAAATTCAGGTTATGAACCTTGGCGGAACCTGTGTTATAGGTATTCAGGGAGAAATCTTTGTAGAGTACGGACTTTACCTAAAGGCAATGGCAGGTTTTGGAACGGTAATTGTTAATGAACTGTCAAACGGTGTTGCACCCGGTTATTTATATACCCCGGAATCATTGGTAACAGGCGGTTATGAAACCGATACATCTATGATTGCAGAGGGCTTCGGCAGAAAGCTTATCAGTAAGGTATTGGAAACGATAGATAAGGTAAGATAGGAGAAAACTTATGTTCAAAGATACATTTAAGCACGATTTTTACCCATTTAAAAATCAAGCGGAAATCGACAGAGTAAGAAAAATAACAAAAGCGGAAATAGAAGGCTTTGGCGGAGTGCACCCCAATAACCCAAATATCCGGCTTGAAGTCATACGAAATGACGAGTTTGAAATGGTAATGATTACCGATATGGTAAAGCGTATTATTGACTCTGACAGACTTGATAAAAAAGTCGTAATGATAATGTGCAATCCTTGCCC
>JAIKVQ010000064.1 GCA_024685565.1 Bacillota bacterium | reverse complement strand
AAAACAGCATTTTTGCCGATTTTTACGCGTTTTGCTAAAATTGTACGGGTGTCTATACCGCCCACCGTTTTAAACTTCAAATATCCTTTATCTGTTATCTCGCTGATTATAAATCCCACCTCGTCCATATGAGCGCAGAGCATAACCTTTTTATCAGCATTACCCTTTTTTAAGGCTATAACGTTCCCGATTGAGTCCGTTTTTATCTCGTCGCAGTAAGGAGTTATTTTTGAAATAATAAATTCGCGTACTTCGTCTTCATTTCCGCTGACTCCCGAAAGGTTTGTAAGTTCCTTTAAAAGCATAGCCATTCCTCCTCGCCCGACATTCCGCACACAAAAGCTGTTAAAAGCTGTGCGACCGCCTCTGCATCAGATACGTCAATAGTTTCTACAAGCGTATGCATATATTTTAAAGGAATTGACAAAAGTCCCGTCGGTATTCCATCTCTTACGACCTGTATCTGCCACGCATCTGTTCCGGTATTTCCGCCCTCAACATCAATCTGGTATTTAATATCATTCTCTTTTGCAGTATTTTTAAGCATTTCAAAAATTTCAGGGTGAATATTCGGTCCGCAGGTTATGACTGCACCTTTGCCCACCTCATACGAATCATATGAATTATCGGGTGTTATGCCGTGACACACGTCTATCGCAACAGCTAAATCGGGCATCACCGAAAATGACGCACCTATTGCGCCAAATCCGCCCACTTCCTCCTGAGTTGCCAAAACCGCATAGACATCAACGCACCTATCTTTATCGGAAATGTTTTTCATCACTTCTATGACTGCCGCCGCGCTTGCCCTGTCGTCAAGCGATTTGCCTGTAAGCTGTGTGCCTGAAAGCTCCTTTGCCTCAGTACAAAATGTTATCGAATCGCCCACAGACACCAACTCTTTTACCATTTCTGCGGGAAGTCCCGTATCTATCGCCATATTTTCCATTTTTACGGCTTTTTCGCCCTCGCCGTCCGCCATAATATGCGGAGGCTTTGCGCCTATGACGCCCTTTAAATCCTTTTTTGCGTGTATGATTACCTCCATTGACGGCAAAATTCTTGAGTCAACACCCCCTACATTTGTAAAGGTTATAAACCCGTTTTCGTCAATGGTTTTTACCATCAACCCTATTTCGTCAATGTGCGCCTCAAGAATAAGTTTTTTTGCGTTTTCTTTTCCGCAGTATTTAACTCCTATTACATTCCCGAGTGCATCTATTTTAACCTCATCACAGTATGGCGAAAGTATTTCTTTTATTTCGCTGTTTATACGGTACTCAAAGCCTGAAACAGCGTGCAGACCGCTGAGTTTTTTGATTAAATCTTTCATTCTCTTCTCCCTAAAGTTCATTTACAAGTTTTTTGAAAAGATTTCCCCTTTCCTCAAAATTGGAAAACATATCAAAACTTGTAGATGCAGGCGACAATATCACGACATCACCGTCTTTTGCTATGCTGTGCGCTGTTTTTACAACCTCATCATAGCTTGTGCATTTTATTATCCTTACATCATTATCCTTTTTATAGTTTTTGAGTGCAGCCTCGATTTTATCCGCAGTTTTGCCTATAAGTATCAAAATCTTTACCTTTTCCGCAATCGGCTCTCCCAAATCATCATACGGAATACCTTTATCCTTTCCGCCGGCAATTAAAATCACCTTATCCTTAAATACTTTCAGCGTATTTTTTGTGCGGTTTGGGCTTGAGTCAATGGAACTGTTATAATACTTCACTCCGTCCAAAACCCGTACAAGCTCTATTCTATGCTCTACTCCGCCAAAAGTTTTTGCAACCTCTAAAATGGCGCTATCCTTTGCAAGTCCCGCAACTGCCGCAATAGCCGCCATATAATTTTCGACGTTATGCATACCGGGGATTTTTATATCGGAAATCTTAAGCACAGGCACACCGCCTCTTACTATTTCGCCGTCCTTTAAGGTTATATACGCATCTTTCTTTGAAGAAAAATCCAAAAGCTCGCCCTTTGCGTATTTTCCTATTTTTTCTGTTTCCTCATTTGATGCGTTCACAACTAACCTGTCATTTTCATTCTGATAGAGCATTATATTCTTTTTCGCATCAATATACTCGCTGTAATCCTTATGCATATCAAGATGATTAGGGGTGATATTCGTTATTACTGCAATATGCGGGGATTTGCGCATAGTATGAAGCTGAAAACTTGAAAGTTCTAAAACAACAATATCGGAGGGTGACATTTTTTCAGTATCGCAAAGGAGCGGATTTCCAATATTTCCGCCGAGCCACACCTTATACCCGCTTTTTTCAAGAATTTTATAAATGAGCGTTGTAGTTGTGGTCTTTCCGTCACTTCCTGTTACCGCAATAATTTTGCATGGGCATACATCGAAAAAGACCTCCATTTCGCTTGTAATTTGCGCGCCCTTTTCCTTTGCCGACAAAAGTGCTGGATTATCAAAGCGCAGTCCCGGTGTTTTAAAAATTATTTCGCCATCTAATTTATCAAGGTAGTTCTCGCCTAAAACAGTTTTGACACCGATTTTTTCCATTTCAGCGTAAATCTCTCCAAGCTCCTCTTTTGTCCGCTTATCATAGGCGGTAACATCTGCGCCCGCCTCTTTCAGATACTTTATAAGTGGTCGATTGGATATACCTATACCAATAACTGCTATCTTTTTATTTTTTACGCTTTTTTTATAATCCTCTATATTCACGTTAAAATTCCTCCGAAATTTGATTTTACACTTTTGGATTATTATAACACAATTTCCGCTAATTAACAATATGAAAGCAAAAAAAGGACTTGTTTTCAAGTCCTTTTTTAATTATTCTTCAGTTTCAGACTCTTCAGTCTTTTCTTCTTCGGGCTCAGCCTTTTTTCTGGAACTGCGTGTTTTTTTAGGAGCCTCTTCTTCATCTTTAACAGGCTCTTCCGCAGCTTCCTCCTCTGACTTTTCCTCTGCAATAAACTTTTCAATATCTACGGGAACGTTCTCCTCTACAGGAACTGTTTCCTCCTCCGCTTCTTCTTTAGCTTCCTCTACAGGAGGTGCAATAAGCGCTCTTATTGAAAGGCTTATTTTATTTATATCCCAGTCAAGCGCAACTACCTTTGCCTCAACCTCTTCACCAATTGTTAAAACATCTTCTGGTTTGCCGATTTTTCTGTCGGCTATCTGAGAAATATGAATAAGTCCGTCAACATTCGGCATAATCTCGGCAAATGCGCCAAACGGCATCATACGTACAATCTTACATTTTACAACATCGCCAAGGTTGATTTTAGCTTTTGCTATAACCCAAGGATTGTCCTCAGCCTTTTTATATCCAAGCGAAATCTTCTTTGTTTCTGTGTTCATATCCTTTATATAAACCTTTAAAACATCGCCTTCACTAACGATTTCTGATGGGTGTTTAATCTTATTCCATGAAAGTTCAGAAATATGAACAAGTCCGTCAACACCGCCCAGATCAACAAATGCACCAAATGAAGTGATTGATTTTACTACTCCTGAGTATTCCTTTCCGATTTCAGCTTCGCTCCAGAATTTATCCTCTTTTGCTTTCTTCTCTTCCTCTAAAAGAACCCTCACAGAGCCGATTGCTCTCCTTCTTCTTTCGTCCATCTCTGTAAGACGTATTTTAACAATATTTCCCAAAAGTGTATCAAGATTCTGAACATAGCGAATAGATGCCTGTCTTGCAGGGATAAAAACTTGCATATCGCCGGCAAGAGCAATAACTCCGCCGCGTACAGCCTTTATAATTTTTCCCTCTAAAATCTCGCCGCTTTCAAAAGCTTCTTTCATTTTGTTCCAGCTTTCCATTGCAACTACTTTCTTTCTTGAAACAACAACTTTGCCCTCAGCATCATTAACGCCCACTACATAAACCTTGATTGTATCGCCGACTTTAACAATATCCGATGCCTTCAAATACGGATCATCAGATAGCTGGTCGACTGCAAGCTGACCATTGTATTTAAAACCGCCGAGGTCAACGATGACCTCATTGTTGCGTATCTCAACAACTGTTGCGTCAACAATATCTCCGTTATTCAAAGTTTTTGTTCCGTACTTTTCAAAAAGTTCGGCGAAAGATTCCTCATTTCTGATTTTTTCTTCCATTTTCGTAAAAACCTCCTCGATAGTCCGTGCCGGAGTTGACGCCCCCGCCGTTATGCCTATCTTTTTATTTTTTATATTCAAATTTTGGGGGATATCCTCAAAATTTTCAATAAGATAAGTTTCAGGGCAATTTTCACTCGATATTTTATAGAGTTTCCCTGTATTGGAACTTTCTCTGCTACCGATTACAAACATAATATCACAGCGTGACGAAAGTTCATATGCCTCACTCTGCCTATCCTTGGTAGCTCCACATATTGTATCAAAAATTACCACCTTTTTGCAAGCATTTTCGATATTTTGTACTATTTGCACAAAAATATTCCTATTTATTGTTGTTTGTGCTACAACACATATAGGTTTATCAATAAAATCATCAGACATTTGGAACTTTTCATCATATGTGATTATCGCATCATCACCGCACCAACCATTTATACCTATTACCTCAGGATGGTCTTTATCGCCTACTATGACTATCTTATACCCTTTCTCATAATGCTCTTTCACAATTTTATGTATTTTTGCAACAAAAGGACAGGTGAGGTCGATTATCTCCCTTCCCTCAAGCGCATCAATAACGCTTTTTTTTACACCATGCGTTCTTATAATCACTGATGCATCTCTTGGTATATCGCAAGTATCGTCATACGAGAAAACCCCATGCCTTTCAAGGTCAGCAACAACTCCTCGGTTATGTATAAGATGCCCTAAAGTTGCTATTTTACCATTTTTTTCTTCTATCAGTTCATATGTTTTGTCTACCGCACGTTTAACTCCATAGCAAAATCCTGCAGTCTTGGCAATTTCGATACTCATCTTCCATCTCCCATAGAGTAAATCGTATCCAGAATATTCTGACTCAATACAGTAAGTTGTTCCGAATTAAGTTTTTGACCGTAATACTCCTCAAAATATATAGGTTTTCCGTAGATTATCTTAATTTTGTTCATAAATCTGTAATCACCGTCTATTTTAATGGGGACAACAGGCACTTTTGAATGTATCGCAAACATAGCAACGCCGGGTTTTGCCGGCACAATTTCACCTTTATCAATGCGTTTCCCCTCAGGGAAAATCATCATAACTTTTTCTTGTTTCAATATTGCAAGTCCTGTTTTTACTGCACCTACATCGCCTTTTCCTCGGTTTACCGGAAAAGCGCCCAGGGATTTTAAAATGTATCCAAAAGGCTTAAATTTAAAAAGCTCCTTTTTTCCCATAAATGTCAGCTGTCTTTTTGAAGTGGCAGCAATAACAATCGGGTCATAGCACGATTTATGGTTTGCCGCATAAACTACGCCTCCGGTTTCGGGTACGTTTTCTCTGCCAACAGTCTCTATTCTGAACATAAAAAACAGTAAAAATCTCGCAAATGCAACTACGCACCTATAAAACATTACATTCTCTCCTTTGCAAGCTCTAAAATACGTTCTTTTACCTCGTCTATTGTCATATCGGTAGAGTCCACCAAAACGGCATCATCGGCCTTTTTAAGCGGGGCAAATTCGCGCTCCGAATCGTTTTTATCACGGTATGAAATATCCCTTTTCACCTGTTCAAAGTCCGCAGTCTGTCCTTTAACTTTTAGTTCCTTTAACCTACGCATGGCGCGTTCCTCTACCGATGCAGTTAAATAAATTTTAAGTTCTGCATCGGGAAGTACATATGTTCCTATATCCCTTCCGTCCATTATGACATTATTACCCTCTGCAAGTGCTCTTTGCAAGTCAACAAGCTTTAACCTAACGGCAGGGATTACGGCAATATCAGATGCGCCGATACTTACGTCCGCCTCTCTTATGCGCTTTGTTACATCCTTTCCGCAAAGAAAAATCCGCTGTCCGTCCCCATCATACCGAATATCAATGTTGATTTTGTCCAAAATTTCTTTTGTAAAGGATTCGGCAGTTATTTTAATACCGTTTTCAATAGCATAAAGAGCCGAGGCTCTGTACATTGCGCCGGTGTCTATATAAATAAATCCCAGCTCTCCCGCTACAAGTTTAGCTATAGAGCTTTTGCCTGCTCCCGCAGGCCCGTCAATTGCTATCTTCATATTTTTCTTCCTTTCTATGCATTTTCGCCCGCCAAAGCACCTGTCGAAAATGCTATCTGCAGATTAAATCCGCCTGTATATGCGTCAACGTCTATTATCTCTCCTGCAAAATAAAGACCATTTATCAATTTCGATTCCATTGTTGACGGATTTATCTCCGAAACCTTTATTCCGCCCGATGTGATTATCGCCTCTTTAATAGGTCTTGTCCCGATTACGGTAAGAGGCAGTGCCTTAATTATCTTTGCAAGCTCTGTCCGCTCCGCCTTTGAAACCATGGAGGTTTCCTTATGCGCATCAATTCCAGCAAGCTTTATTATAACAGGAATCAATGCTTTTGGCAATAGTTCCTCAAGTGAATTTATAAGATGCTTTTTCGCGAACTTTTCAAAATCGCGTACTAACCTTTTATCAAGCGTTATACTGTCTATTGCGGGCTTTAAGTCAATATACGCATTGCAGGGGATTTTATCCTTTATATGTGCAGATGACGAAAGGACAATCGGTCCCGAAATCCCAAAATGTGTAAAAAGCATCTCGCCAAAATCGTTATATATTTTCTTTCCGTTCATATCCGAAAGCGTTAAGGATACATTCTTAAGAGTAAGACCCATAAGGTCTTTAGTCCATTTTTCACGCGTTACTAACGGAACGAGCGAAGGTTTTAGCGGGACAATCGTATGCCCCAGCTTTTTCGCCATTTCATATCCCTCTCCGCAAGAGCCAGTGAGCGGATATGATGCACCGCCTGTCGCCAGTATTACACTGTCGGCTTTTATGATTTTTGTATCGGTTTTTACTCCCGAAACCCTGCCGTTCTCGGTTAGAATTTCCTTGGCTGTATCTCTTATCTTTGAAACATTCTTTCCAAATGCAAAGCGGATAAGCGCATCTGCCACATCGTCAGCCCTGTCGCTTTCGGGAAAAACCCTGCCCCCGCGCTCGGTTTTAACCTTAACACCCAGCGAATTTAAAAGCTCTTTTATATCATCATTCGTGAAATTATTTAAAGCACTGTATAAAAATTTCGGATTGGTCGGAATATTATCAAAAAAATCGCCTATTTTTGCAGAATTGGTTATATTGCATCTGCCCTTTCCCGTTATTCTGAGCTTTTTTCCGCATACACCGTTTTTCTCAATAAGTACAACCTTTTTTACTCGTTCTTTGAGCTTTCCGCAAGCGATAAGACCTGCCGCTCCTCCGCCGATAACCGCGACTGTTCTGTCCGTCATTTTTTATCGTACACCTCGTACTCTTCCCAGATTTTTTCAAGTCTTTCAAAGTTCTTATGTACCCGTTCCCTGTTTTCTAATCCTACCTGTGCAATCAGGGCATTTATAAGACTTATAGGCGCAGTAAGGGAGTCAACAAATGATGTTGTGTCACACTCTGCAATCAGGCAATAGTCGCAAACAGATGCAACAGGCGAATTTTTGCTGTCAGTTATTCCAATAACCGTCGCATTGCTGCGTTTTGCATATTCAAGGGCTCTAATTGTATTTTTGGAATACCTCGGGAAACTTATGCCTATAAACACATCGCCCTTTTCTATATTCATAATCTGCTCAAAAATATCGTCACCGCCGGTAGATTTTATAAGACGCACATTATCAAAAATAAGATGCAGATAAAATCCTGCAAATTCAGCCAGTACTGCTGCACTTCTTACGCCGGTTATATAAATCCGATTTGCCGAGGATATTGAGTGTGCAGCCTTTTCAAACTGCTCTTTATCAATATTCTCAAGTGTCTTTTCTATGTGCCCAATATCCGATTTTAAGACAGAATTGAGTACATTTCCGTCACCGATTTTCTCATATGACAGTTCTATACGCTGAAGTGAGGTCAGCTTTCCTTTAGCGTAACTTAACAGATTTTTTTGAAATTCAGGATACCCGTCAAAGCCAAGTTTTTCCGCAAACCGCACGACAGTAGCCTCACTTACTCCCGTTTTTTCGGAAAGTTTAAAAGCCGTCATATATGCAGCTTTTTCCAAGTTTTCCTCTACATATTCCGCTATCTTTTTCTGGCTTTTGCTGAAAGTCAGTTCGTTTTCTTTTATACGCGTAATAATATCAACCATCTCTATGCTGATTAACTCCTTTCAAAGGCAATTTCACTCGCCTCTATTATCCCCGTCCTCGGTTTTGGTATTGTAAAAATACCACTTTTCAATATCTTTGTATCTATCTGTAAGAGTGGGCTGGGTTATGCCTGAAACATTTGAACCGTAATACATACTCATTGTTGTGAAAAACAACGGAACATAAGGGGGATTTTCCGCAAATTTTATGGCAATATCTTTAATGCACTTCTTATACCGCTCCTGATTGCTGACGCCATATAGCTCGGACATCATACCTTTTAATTCAGATGCGTCAAATCCAAAATAATTACTTGCTGAATCAAGCATTGCAAGGGGATTTATTACCGAATCCGTTTCGGTTTCACCCAAAAACATATCATAGTTTCCGCTGTCTATTCTTGATAGGTATGAATCATAGTCAAGTGCATCTACTTTTATATCAAAACCGGTCCCTGAAAGCATTTCCGAAATCGCGTATGCTATTGCAAGTTTTTCTTCATTATCTGCATTTACGATAAGTCCGAGCGTCATTGTATATTCGCCATTTGAATATACACCGTTTTCTAATACGTAACCGCTATGCTTTAATAGTTTTGCCGTATAATCCTGCGAATACCCGTCTAAACCTGCACTTTCATATGCCCAGCAGTCGGGATTTACCGAAATATCGCACACCTTTCCGTACCCATAAGCATTCTTTTCCACAATTGCCTGCTTGTCCAAAAGAAGTTCAATTGCCCGCCTTACCTCAGGCAAAAGACGCGGATTTTGCGTATTAAATCCCAAAAAAATCATATTGTTGGATACAATTTGCTTTGTTTGGGAATTGCTTTTTGGAGCATGGCCCGCTTCCTGTGCCTCCTCTGAAAGTATAGCATCAGTTTCATTTACGTTAAATGTTTCTGCCAATGCAGAACTATCACGCAGTAGCTTTATAAAAACTTTTTTTCGAGGTACAACATCTCCGTGCCACAGAGAATTAGGCTCAAGTACTATTTCATTTTCACTTTTTGTAGCCAATTTATATGCGCCCGTGCCAACAGGAACAAAATCCGCACCGCTTACATAGCCCGTATTTTTAGATAAGATAGGGAATGTGAGATTATATGAAAAATCAAGCTCCTGCTTATTAAAATTTATAACAACCTCGTTTTTGGATATGGCGGTAAAGCTGCTTATTTTATCTGCGGTCTTTTTGTAAAGTCCCTTAGAATGGATAAGTTTGCTGAGCGTATATATTACGTCCTCCGCAGTAAGATTTGTACCGTCATGCCACTTCACGCCGTCTTTAAGTTTTATTGTCATCTGCCTTCCGTCCTCCGACAGACTGTAACTTTCGGCAAGAACAGGCACTGTGCTTATCTTTTCATCATAGGTAAATAGAGGCTCATAAATGATATTCATTATGCTTTGCACACTTTTTGATGAGGTTTCCAAAGGATTTAAATTGCTTATTCCTGAAATTGCAAGATTTATATCACTATTATCCTCTAAAACAACGATTGAGCTATTATCCAGCGTCTTAGCGCCCTTTTTACAGCCCGCCAATGGAAGTATTAAAATCACGGCAAGCATCACTGTAATTATCCTTCGCATAAATATCACCTTTTTACTGCTTTTTTCCGAAATAATCGTATATACTCTTTGCGGTATTCTCATCAATAACCTCTGTAAGCTCAGAAAGGCTTGCACTTTTGATATTGTCAACACTCTTAAAATGTGCCAATAGCTTGCCTTTCTTTACTTTGCCGACTCCCTTTATTTCATCAAGCTCGGACTTTTTAAGGTTTTCACTCCTTTTACTTCTGTGATAGCTTATTGCCGCACGATGTACCTCATCCTGAACATTTGTTATAAATTTATACACGCTGTCTGTCGGCATAAGTGAAACTTCCCCGTCTTTAGATAAAAGTCCTCGTGTTCTGTGACGGTTATCTTTAACCATACCGAAAACAGGGATTTCAATATCAATAGTTTCCATAATCTGTAAAACTGCCGATATATGCCCCTTTCCGCCGTCTAACAATATAAGATCCGGATATGGAAGAAATTTAGCGTTCTCCCTTGCAATCTCACCGTTTTCAATTTGCGTTTCCTCCTCCTTTGCGTGGCGGAAACGTCTGTAAATGACCTCCTGCATTGCAAGATAATCATTAGCGCCTTCAAAAGATTTTATTTTGAAATTTCTGTAATCCTTTTTAGAGGGTTTTCCATCTCTAAAAACCACCATAGAAGCTACATTATCCGCGCCCTGTATATTTGAAATATCATAGCTTTCAATACGCATGGGAGGTTTTTCAAGTTTCAATTTTTTTGCAAGCTCTGATAATACTTTATTCTTTGACCCAAAAAGTTTTAGTCCTGCAAGTTTATAATTCTCAGCTGAGATTTCAGCATTTTTCTTTACCATATCAACAAGGCTCTTTTTATCGCCTTTTTGAGGCACTAAAATTGATACCTTTCTCCCTTTTTTTGCGCTCAGCCAATCGGATATGAGGTCAGTTTCTTTTGCCTGTTCCTGCAAAAGCAGTTCCCCGGGAACGCTTTCGCTGTCAGAATAGTATTGTTTTATAAAATCAGACAGAACCTCTTCTGTATCTGAGTTCCCCGTATCATCTATTCTATAGCTTTTACGTCCCGTTATTCTTCCCATACGCACGAAAAAAATCTCAACAAAGGTTTTGTCGCCAAATGAAGAAAATGCAATTATGTCGGTATCAGTCTGTTTATCCGCATTTATTATCTTCTGTTTTTCCTCAAAATGTCTAATCGCCGATATTTTATCCCTTATTACAGCAGCCTTTTCAAATTCCGTATTTTTTGAGGCTTTATTCATTTCCTCGGTAAGTTCGGAAATAAGCGAACTGTGATTACCCTCCAAAAATGAGCAAATATCAAAAAAAACTTTTCGGTATTCATCCCTTGATACCTTGCCGTAAATACAGGGTGCAAAGCAATTATCTATATGATAGTTAAGACACGGTCTACCCTTTCCGATATCTTGTGGAAATTTCCTTGTGCAAAGCGGAGGCTTGAATATTTTTTGAACAATATCTATTGTACCCTTTACAGTCTGCATTCCGGCATAGGGTCCAAAGTATTTTGCACCGTCGTTTTTAAGAGTCCGCGACATAAAAATCCGTGGATACTCCTCATTTATTGTGACCTTGATATAAGGATACTGTTTATCATCCTTTAAAAGTATATTATACTTTGGCTTATGCTTTTTTATAAGATTACATTCCAGAACCAATGCCTCTATTTCGGTATCTGTCACAATGTATTCAAAATATGCTATATTTGAAACCATTGCCAAAACTTTGGGCGAATGGTTTTTATTCTTCTGAAAATACTGACGCACCCTGTTTTTAAGGATTTTTGCCTTTCCGACATAGATTATATCACCGTCAGCATTATGCATAATATAAACCCCCGGAGATGCGGGAAGATTTTTAAGTTCCTCTTCTATATCAAACATAGCCTTCTCCAAATCCAAAAATAACTCTACTTTTAGAAAAAAGCAGAGTTATCGTTTCTTTCAGTATATATCATTCGGTGAAATTCGAGGCAATCAAATTAACCAGCGTAACAACTGCTTCCTCCTCATCAACGCCGTCTGCAATAATCGTTATGACAGTTCCCTTTGTTATACCCAAAGACAAAACTCCCAAAAGGCTCTTTGCATTTACCCTGCGCTCATCTTTCTCCACCCATATACTTGACTTAAATTCATTTGCCTTTTGAATAAAAAATGTTGCAGGGCGGGCATGCAGACCTGCCTGATTAAGCACTTCAACTTCCTTAGAAAACATTTGGAACCTCCCTCAAATATCCCTTACGAAAAAATAAATCATCACTATAAAGAATACTAAAAAAACTGATTTAAGTCAAGCGTTTACCATACAAAAACAGAAATTTTAGTTAAAGATACCCTATTAGCCAGCTAATTATTCTTCATTTTGGTTATTTTCGACAACAGAATTACTGGAAATTTCTGACTTTCCTATACCAAGCTTTTCTTTTACCTGTCTTTCTATATCCTTAGAAAACTCAGGATTTGCAATCATATATTCCTTAATTCTGTCACGTCCCTGACCAAGACGTTCGCCATTATATGAGAACCATGCTCCGCTCTTTTGAATTATGTCAAGTTCAGTTGCCATATCAAGGATATTACCCTCTTTTGATATGCCTTTGCCATACATAATATCAAACTCCGCCTCTTTAAACGGAGGAGCAACCTTATTTTTAACAACACGAACCCTTGTCTTGTTTCCTATTATTTCAGAGCCGTTTTTGATAGCCTCCTGACGCCTTACATCAAGACGCACAGACGCAAAAAACTTAAGTGCTCTTCCTCCCGGTGTAGTTTCGGGATTTCCGTAAACCACTCCGACTTTTTCTCTTAACTGGTTTATAAATATAACTGCCGTACCCGATTTTGAGGTAATTCCCGTAAGCTTTCTTAATGCCTGCGACATAAGCCTTGCCAAAAGACCTACATGCGAATCGCCCATTTCGCCCTCAATTTCCGCCTTTGGTACAAGTGCTGCAACCGAGTCTATTACCACTACGTCCAAAGCTCCGCTCCGTACCAGCGCCTCTGCAATTTCAAGCGCCTGCTCGCCTGTATCGGGCTGTGCCACTATCAAATTATCAATATCAACGCCCAGATTTTGTGCATATACGGGGTCTAAAGCATGCTCTGCATCAATAAATGCCGCCTCTCCTCCGCGTTTTTGTGCCTCAGCCACAACATGAAGTGCAACCGTTGTTTTTCCTGAAGACTCAGGTCCGTAAATTTCCGTTACCCTGCCTTTGGGGATTCCCCCGATACCAAGTGCTACATCAAGCATCAACGAACCCGTTGGTATAGCGTCAACATCTACCTTCGGAGTATCGCCGAGTTTCATAATACTTCCCTTTCCGTACTGCTTTTCGATAGCACCGAATACAGCGGAAAGTGCTTTTTTTCTTTCATCAGCGTCGCCAACCGAAACAACGCCCTTCTTCTCTTGTTTTTTATCCATCAGACAATCCTCCGAGTTTATAGTTTACTACAATATTATACACAATTTTCAAGAAAAATGCAATAGTTATGATTATATTTCAGGATATATTGTAACAGTTTCCGTTCCCAAAACAGCTTTTTCAACAAGTCCGTCAAAATCAAGACGGCTTTCGCTTTTTTCAATAGATGAAAGTTTAGGCTGTGTCGTGGGATTTTTGGGTGTGAATACCGTACAGCAATCCTCATACGGAAGTATTGAGGTTTCAAATGTGCCGATTTTTTCAGCACGTTCAATTATTTCAGTTTTATCCATACCTATTAACGGACGCAGTACAGGCATTTTTACAACAGAATTGGTTACATTAAGTGCGGCAAGCGTCTGCGAAGCCACCTGTCCCGCACTCTCTCCCGTAATAAGAGCCTGTGAATTATTATTTTCTGCGATTATTTCCGCAATTCTCATCATAAATCTGCGCATTAAAAGCGTCATATGCTGCTCAGGGCAATTATCCCTTATTGCGAGCTGAATTTCGGTAAACGGAACTATGTGCAGTTTCACTACCGATGTATATCTTGCCAGAATCCCTGCAAGCTCCATAACCTTTTCCTTTGCCCTTTCGCTTGTGTAGGGATAGCTGAAAAAGTTTACCGCCTCAATTTGCGTTCCGCGTTTTGCCATCATATGCCCTGCTACGGGACTGTCAATACCGCCTGAAAGTAGCAGAGTTGCACGTCCGCCCGTCCCCTGCGGCATACCTCCCTGACCTTTTAATCTGTTTTCACGGCAATATACATAAGCGGCGCTGTCACGAACTTCAACCTTTACTGTAATTTCAGGGGTATGCATATCTGCTTTTAATCCCGAAATGCTGTCATCCAAAAATCCGCCGACTTCCATAGCTATCTCTATTGAATTTAAAGGAAATGCCTTGTCCGAGCGCTTAGCCTCCACCTTAAACCTTGTTCCTGATACAAGGTCATTTTTGCAATACTCCTTTGCCGCCTCACAGATTGCGGTTATGTCTTTACTGCAAACGCGTGCCTTGACAATCGAAACAATGCCGAAAACCATAGTAAGCCTTTGCGCAACAAGGTCGATTTTCTCTTCCTCCAAAACCTCGACGTAAACTGTTGCCTGAAGCACGGTTATACGCGTTTTTGCTATATTTTTAAGTGCTTTTGACATATTTTCTATCAGGATTTTCTCAAAGCGCGACCTGTTTCCGCCCTTTAGGATAATCTCCCCGTATTTAACCAAAAGAATTTCTTTCACAAGCTGTTACCTCACATATTTTCTGATTTTTTCCACTTCTTCTTTAAGGGCGCAAACTACAAAATCCGCATCAAACTCCTCATCGCAAAAGCTAAAACGTATCGCACCGCCTATGTTTTCACGGCTCGCTCCCATAGCAGTAAGAACGTGGCTCGGCTGAGGCTTATTTGACGAACAGGCAGAGCCTGTTGAAACAAAAATTCCGCGCATCTCCAAACTGTGAAGAAGAATTTCCGCCTTTATGCCCGAAAATGACACATTCAGTATATATCCGCTGTTTTCCAAAGTGCCGTTTACGCAAGTATTTGGGATATTTTCAAGAATTTTCTGCATCAAAAGTGTGCGCTTTTCCTGACCGATTTTTTTAAATCCTTTTATAGCCTCGGAAAATGCTGCAATCCCCGCCGTATTCTCAGTTCCTGAGCGAAGTCCGCGTTCCTGTCCTCCGCCCATTATAATAGGATTTATATGGATACCGTCGGCAACATAAAGCGCACCCATACCCTTTAGTGCGTGAATTTTATGCGCGCTTGCCGAAAGCATATCTATTCCGTATTGTTTTGGATTTAGCGGGATTTTACAAAAAGCCTGCACACAGTCACTGTGAAGCAGAGCATTTGGCGATTTGCGTTTCATTATTTCCTTCAATTTATCAAAAGGCTGAATAACCCCTGTTTCATTATTGACTGCCATAACGCTTACCAAAAGCGTGTCCTCTCTAAGTGCATCTTCAAATTCATCAAGCGATATTGCACCGCCCTCCGTTACTCCGAGGTATGTAACCTCAAAACCAAGCTTTTCAAGGTATCTGAAAGGCTCTAAAACGGAAGGATGCTCTATTCTTGTAGTAATAAGGTGCTTTCCTCGTTTCCCGTTTGCAAGTGCGTATCCTAAAATTGCGGTATTGTTTGCCTCTGTACCGCCTGATGTAAAATAGATATTCCTTTCGTCCGCAAGAAGCTCACTTGCTACCGTTCTTCTCGCCTCTTTTATAACTTTTTCCGCATCCATTCCAAGCCTATGAAGGCTTGACGGATTTCCAAAATTGTCAAATGCGGAAAATGCCGCAGATTTTACAAAATCCTTTGGCCTTGTGGTGGACGCGTTATCAAGATAAATCATAAATTCCTCCGCCTACTTTGCCGATTCAAAAAACTCTTTAACAGATGCTGTTATATCTTTCCCAAAAATGGCAGAGCCTGCCACAATCACATTTGCGCCGCAATCCAAAACAGATTTAACATTAGACGCCTTTATTCCGCCGTCAACCTCAATTAAATAATCTTCCCCGCATATCTTTCTGAGATTTTTAATCTTATCATTCACCTCATCAATATACTTTTGACCGCCGTATCCCGGGTGAACGCTCATAACCAAAATCATATCCGCTTTTTCAATATAATCCAAAACCGCATCTATTGGCGTTTCAGGGTTTATTGCTATTCCCGCTTTTTTACCTAAAGAGTGAATTAAATCTATACATTCTTCTGCCTTTTCGGTAGCCTCAATATGAAAAGTTATCATATCCGCACCAGCCTTTGCAAAATCCTCGATATACCGCTCAGGCTTTGTTATCATCAAATGCACATCAAAAAAGAGATTAGAGTGCTCTCTTATACATTTATAAACGCATGCGCCAAAGCTCAAATTCGGCACAAAAATCCCGTCCATAACATCAATATGGAGCCAGCTTGCGCCTGCTTTTTCCACCTCTTTTATCTGTTCTTTTAATTCCGCGAAGTCCGCGGACAGCATTGATGGTGATAATATCATTTATTTTCCCAGTCCTTTACTTTTTTCAGTGTTTCGTAGAATGTTTTATAGCTTTCATATCTGCTTTTTGAAATTTCGCCGCTTTCTACCGCTGTTTTTACCGCGCAGTCAGGCTCATTGATATGCGAACAGCCCTTAAATCTGCACATTTCATTAAGTTCCTGCATCTCAGAAAAATAGTTTTTAAGCTCGTCTGCCTTAATGCCGCTTATTTCAAAAGAGCTGAATCCCGGGGTGTCAAGAACATATCCTCCGCACGTAAGTTCCAAAAGCTCTACGCGTCTTGTTGTATGCCTTCCTCTTTTTATTTTCTTGGAAACCTCGCCTGTTTCCTGCTTTTTGCCCGTTAGTATTCCCAAAAGCGTCGATTTTCCCACGCCCGAAAATCCTGCAAAGGCAGATGTTTTTCCCTTAATTACAGGAAGCAGCTTTTTTGCGTCGTCCTCATTTTTTGCGCTTACCAAAAGTGTTTTATATCCTGCTTTTTCATAAGTTTCTAAAAGATTTGTGTCCATCTTTAAATCAGACTTATTTATGCATATTAAAGGTTCAATTCCTGCAAATTCAGCGCTTAGAATCAGTTTATCGCAAAAAAGTGTGTCAGGCTCGGGGTCCTTTGCAGCAATTACAATAACCACTGCGTCAATATTTGCAACCGCAGGCCTTAAAAGCATTGTACGCCTCGGCAAGATTTTTTCTATATTTCCCGTTTTATTCTCTATCGAAATCTCAACTTCATCACCGATATACGGTTTTAAATTTTCCTTTCGGAAAATGCCCCGCGCTTTACATTCAACAACATCGCCGTCGGGGGTTTTTACATAGTAAAATCCCCCGATTCCCTTTATTATTTTACCCTTCATACAGTCCTAAAAAGATATTGTCTTATCAACAACGAGTTTTCCGTCTATATATGCCTGAACGCTCGCGTCTTTTGATGCCTGTACCTCTATATCTACAGTTCCCTCCGATTTTGCGTGGTCTTTATCATGTATCGTCTTGCCGTTTGCAATCACCTTTATATGAACTGTATCAGGGGAGCTGTCAGGTATAGTAATCGTCAGAGTTTTTCTCTTCATAACAGGTGCCTCTTTACCCTTGCTGACCGTTATATTTACGCTGCTTCCCTTAATTACTCCTGTATTTGCAGATGGATTCTGTGCAATAACAGTGCCTTTTTCAGCAGAATTTTCCTCCTCGGCAACAGTTCCCAAAGTTAAGCCTTTCTGTGCTAACAGCGTCTCTGCCTGCGCCTTTGTACTTCCCGTAAGCTTTGGCACAACAACCTGTTCATCTTCTGCCTTCCCTTTTGAAACATAAATTGTAACAGTATAACCTTTGCTAACCTTTGTTCCTGATTTCGGAGACTGGCTTATTACATATCCCTTGGGTACTGTTTCGTCCTCTTTTTCCTGTACGTTGACATTCAAATGAGCATCTAAAAGTCTGTCTTCTGCCTCCGATGACGGAACTCCCTCAACAAGCGGTATTGAAATACTGCCTTCTTCAAGACCTGAACTTACCGTAATTTTAATTTTTCTATTCTTTTTTACATATTGGTTTGCACCTGGGTTCTGTTTAATTATGTGTCCCTCTTCCACTTCCTCCGAAGCCTCGAACTCAATATTTTCATCAAGTCTCAGATTTGCCTCCTCAAGTGCTTTTTCTGCCTCTTCAACCGTCATATCTGTAAGCTCAGGCACCTGATATTCCTGTCTTCCGCCATTCATAAAGGAATATGTCCCAAAGCCTATTAAAAATACTGCGGCCACCGATAAAATAAGCATTACTGCACCATTTTTTGCACTTTTACGTCTTCTTTTTCTGTCCTTGGCCATACGAACTTCTCCCCCTTCAATCCGTCTTGTATCGAATTTTTCGGAATTTTCTCTATAACCTGTATCCTTTTTGGAATTTTTCATTATACTCTCTAAATCGGCAACCATATCCGAGGCAGTCTGATACCTTGAATGCTGCTCCTTTGAAATTGCTTTCATTGTTATTCTTCCGACACTGTCAGGTATGTCAGGATTTACTATTCTGCAGTCTATCGGCTCTTTTTCAAGTTTCATAAGAGCGATTGAAACGGCATTACCGCCGTCAAAGGGCAATGTTCCCGTAAGCATTTCATAAAGCACGACGCCTAACGAATAAATGTCACTTCGCTCATCTGTGTAGCCGCCGCGTCCCTGTTCAGGCGATATGTAGTGAACCGAGCCCATATTTGAATTGCCTGCGACTATCGTTTCGGTTGTGGTTGCCTGTGCGATTCCGAAGTCTGCAACCTTTAGCATACCGTCCCTTGTCAAAAGAACATTATGTGGTTTTATGTCCCTGTGAATTATATGGTTTTTATGTGCGCACTCCAAAGCTCTTCCTATCTGCACGGCAAAATTACACGCCTCTTCCCAAGGAAGCGCACCACGTTTTGCGATATAATCCTTTAAAGTTATGCCGTCAACATATTCCATCACTATGTAATCAAGTCCGCCCATTTCGCTGACATCGTACACCTGTACTATATTCGGGTGCGAAAGACCTGCTGCGGCACGCGATTCTGCGTTAAACCGCTTAACCACATCGCTGTCATATTTAAGCGAATCTTTAAGCACCTTTATCGCAACATAGCGGTTTAGAACACGGCATTTTGCCTTATAAACCGTCGCCATTCCGCCTGAGCCTATCATTTCCAGTATCTCATATCGGTTTTCTAAAACCGTACCTACCAAATAATCGGAATTCATATTTGCCTCTCCTCTTCTTTTAAATCAAACGCCAAGCACGTTATATTATCGTTTCCGCCCTTTTTATTTGCAAGCTCTACAAGTTTTACCATTGCCATCTGCAAATCGTCATTTTGGTTTATTACTGCTAAAATCTGCTCATCGCTTACTAAATTTGAAAGACCGTCCGAGCATATGAAAACTATTTCGCCGTTATAGTCATTTATATTCACATCTACCTTAATAGTCGGCTCGGTGCCAATAGCTCTGGTAATAATATTCTTTTGCGGGTGCGTTTTTACGTCATCTTCAGTTATACTTCCCCTGCGCAAAAGCTCCTGCACATATGAGTGGTCTGTGGTGATTTGCTTTATTTCTTCATTAGTTACCGTATACACCCTGCTGTCGCCGACGTGTACGGTAATAAGTTTATTTTTATATATAAATCCGAGTGAAGCCGTTGTTCCCATACCCTCCGCCTCTTTATGATGTCTTGCATATTCATAAATTTCCGCGTTGGCTTCAATAAATGCTCTGCGTATCATTTCACCGCAGTCTATGTAGCTCAAATCAGGATTGAATTTCTGTATGATTGTGTCCTTTACTATCATAGTCGTCATACGGCTTGCGACCTCGCCCGCATTATGACCGCCCATACCGTCCGCAACCATACCCCCGACAAGATTTTCGTTAAGATAGGAAAAATAACTGTCCTCATTTGTGGTACGCATACGCCCGATATCGGTGCATTCGCCTATTCTCATATTATCACCCCTTTATTTGTTCTTCTGTATACCTCTTTCTCAGCTGTCCGCAGGACGCTTTTATATCACTGCCAAGTTCGCGTCTCACGGTTGCATTAGTTCCATTCTTTATAAGTCTTTCGCAAAATGCCCGTATCCTTTTTTTATCTCCGCTTA
>JAIKVQ010000206.1 GCA_024685565.1 Bacillota bacterium | reverse complement strand
GACCCTCTGCTTGTAAGGCAGATGCTCTCCCAGCTGAGCTAAACTCCCATTATTTGCAATTTGGTCGGGATGACAGGATTCGAACCTGCGGCCCTCTGGTCCCAAACCAGATGCGCTACCAAACTGCGCTACATCCCGATTTCTCGGTATATTCGCTACGCCGTCAGCGACCTGTATATAATAACACAAATTATATGCAATGTCAAGCGTTTTTATAACTTTTTTTCAAAAAAAACCGACAGTTTTTTTCTGTCGGTTTTTTTGCTTAAATATCTAGGTTTGAAACATATTTTGCGTGCTTTTCGATAAACTCTCGTCTTGGCTCAACCTTATCGCCCATCAAAACGGTAAATACTTGGTCTGCGGCGATTGCGTCCTCAAGTTCAACCCTTAGCATTGTTCTTGTTTCGGGGTTCATTGTGGTCTCCCAAAGCTCTGGCGGGTCCATCTCGCCAAGACCTTTATAACGCTGTACTTTGGCGCCCGGTCCCAGTTCTTTCAAAAGTGCATTTCGTTCATCATCAGAATATGCAAATTTTTCTACGAGGTTTGCATTTTTGCCCTTGAAAACTTTATAAAGAGGAGGCTGTGCGAGATACACATTTCCGTTCTCAATTAAGGGACGCATATATCTGAAGAAGAATGTCAAAAGCAATGTTCTTATATGTGAGCCGTCAACGTCGGCATCTGCCATAATTACGATTTTGCCGTATTTTAGCTTTGTTATGTCAAATTCGTCGCCAATTCCTGCGCCTAAAGCCTGAATTACGGGGAGAAGTTTTTCGTTTGAGTAAACCTTGTCTATTCGGGATTTTTCGACATTAAGCATCTTTCCCCAAAGCGGAAGAATTGCCTGAAAACGCCTGTTTCTGCCCTGTTTTGCAGAACCGCCCGCAGAGTCTCCCTCGACAATGTAGATTTCGGCATAGTCAGCACCCTCGTCGGTACATTTTGCAAGTTTTCCAAGGAGGGAAGAGTTGCTTGCCTGCGCATTTTTACGGGTTGCTTCTCTTGCTTTTCTTGCCGCTTCTCTTGCTCGTGATGCGGTAAGTGTTTTTTCTATTATAGTTCTTGCAATACGCGGATTTTCCTCTAAAAATGCGGAGAATTTGTCATTCAAAGCGTTTTCAACCAGAGTTCTTGCCTCAGAATTTCCAAGTTTCGTTTTAGTTTGTCCCTCAAACTGCGCCTCGGAAACCTTTACACTGATAACTGCAGTTAAGCCTTCTCGTGTGTCCTCGCCAGATAAATTATCCTCTTTTTCTTTTAAAAGATTATTCTTTCTTGCATAGTCGTTTATAACACGGGTTAGACCTGCTTTAAAACCTGTTTCGTGCATACCGCCGTCAATGGTGTGAATGTTGTTTGCAAAGCTCAAAATTGCCTCGCTGTAAGCGTCGGTGTACTGCATTGCAACTTCGACCATCATATCGTTTCTTTGAGCTTCAAAATAAATTATATCGTCGTGCAGAGGGTCTTTGTTTTTGTTGATATAGGAAACAAATTCCTTAATTCCGCCCTCGGCATATAAAGTGACCGTTTCAGGCTTTTCTTCGCGCTTGTCTGTAAATAGAATTTTAATGCCTCTATTTAAAAATGCCTGTTCGCGGAGTCTTTTTAAAAGTATGTCATAATCAAATACCAAAGTCTCAAAAATTTCGGGGTCCGGCTTAAAGGTTATTTTCGTGCCCGTTCTGTCGGTATCGCCGATAACCTTTAATTCACAGGTTGGCTTTCCGCGTTCATAGCTTTGATAGTGGATATGCTTGCCGTCAGATACCTCAACTTCAAGCTTTTCTGAAAGTGCATTTACAACTGATGAGCCGACGCCGTGAAGACCGCCGGAAACCTTGTATCCGCCTCCGCCGAATTTTCCGCCTGCGTGGAGTATGGTAAGTACGACCTGGACGGTCGGGATACCCTCCTGCGGATGTATTCCTACAGGAATACCGCGTCCGTTATCGTCAACAGTAACCGAATTGTCAGGGTTTATATCAACCTTGATTTCAGTACAATAGCCTGCCAAAGCCTCGTCAATGGAATTATCTACAATTTCGTAAACCAAATGGTGAAGGCCTGCCGAAGAAGTTGAGCCGATATACATACCGGGTCTTTTCCTGACAGCCTCAAGTCCCTCTAAGACCTGTATTTGATTTTCATCATACTTAGTTTCAATCTTTTCCATTTTTGTTCTCCTGACTTATATAATATTTTCAGAACTTGCACGTTTTAAGAGCGTCCGTGTTGCGAGCGATGAGATATATACGATAGTTTTGCCGAAAATATTTGTTATAATGAAAGATTTTGGCAAATCCTCTGTTACATCGCAAATCTCACCGTTTTTTTGCGCTGTTTTCAAAAATGCGCGTGTCTTTGCGGAAACGGTTGTATTATCCATATCGAAAATGCCCACAATATCGCTTATTTTAACCGACACATCACTTCCGAGATGCAGATACATTTTCTATTCCTCCGTTTTCAACTTTATACACTGCAGATGTTTTCCCTATAGCACTGTCTGTGTCGGTACAGGTAAGTATAACCTGCTTGTCCGCAATTTTGCCGGCAAGATACGAACGGCGAAGGGAGTCAAGCTCACTCATTATGTCATCTAAAAGAAGTACGGGATACTCTCCGCGAATATCTTTTATAAGCTCTGTCTGTGCCATTTTAAGGCTTAAAACAGCCGTTCTTTGCTGACCTTGGGACGCATAATTTTTAATTTCTTTATCTCCGATAAAAAAGCGTATTTCATCACGCTGTATTCCGTAAAGACTGCTGCCGTTTTCTATTTCACGTTCTGCTGCAACAGAGAGTTTGTTGTAAAAATTATCCTTATCTATTATATCACAATCTATGCTCGGTGTATATAGTAAATTTAAAATTTCTCCGCAAATTTCTTTATGAATATCTGAGGAAAATGAGTTTAGTTTTTCTGTAAAATCAGCACGGTATTTCATAATAAATGCGCCGTCATCAGATAGCTGTTCATTCCATACGTCAAGCATACCGTCATTTGTATTACCCGAAAATCGCATTTTCTTTAATAGATTGTTCTTTTGTGCAAGATTTTTATGGTAAGAAATAAGCCTCTTAAGATAAACGGGGTAGAGCTGGCTTATAGCCTCATCAAGAAAGTGGCGTCTTAAAAGGGGTGCACCCTTTATAATCTGCAAATCCTCAGGCGAAAACATAACAACATTCAAATACCGCATAAGCATTGAAAGTTTGGTTATCGGCACATTATTTATGGTTATAGATTTTTTGCCGTTTTTAGAAAGCTGCAGAACAGCCTTATATTCTCGGTCACTATCGCAAAATTCAAGGCAAAGTTTCATAAAATCCGAGCCGAATTTTATCATTTCAGTATCCGATTTTGTGCGGTGGCTCCTGCCGTGCGAAAAGAGAAAGATTGCCTCTAAAATATTGGTTTTCCCCTGCGCATTGTTTCCGAAGATTATGTTAGTATTTTCACCAAAAGTAATTTCTTCGCACTCATAATTGCGGAAATTACGGACGGAAAGCTTTTCAATTTTCATTTAAATCACCGTCAATTCAATCGTTTCATCGTCAAAAGATACCGAAACAATGTCGCCTGTACGGATTTTTTTACCGCGCATAAGACAAACTTCGCCGTTTACCAGTACAATTCCGTCCAAAATCATTTCCTTTGCCATACTTCCGTTTTCCGAAATTCCCGAAAATTTCAGCAATTGGTCAAGTTTAATGTATTCTGTTGAGATTTTCACTTCAGTTCTCTTCATAAAATACTCCTAATTTGTGGTTCTTTTAACTTCTGAAACCCCTGAAATTTGAGAAATTCTTGTAATTGCGCGTTTTAAGTCGTCTGTGTCGGAAATTTCAAGACCAAAAGTCATTACAGAAGTTTTATTTTTCATTTTCCGTGCATTTATGGATACACATTCTATTCCCATATCTGCTATAACTGATGTAATTCTCATCATAACGCCGGTTGCGTCATCCGCCTCTACTCTTAAGGTTGCGACATAGGATTTGCTCTTTTCACCGCACCAGTTGACAATTATAAAACGATTTTTGTCCTCTTCTGACAAAGCGCCGGACTGAATATTGGGGCAGTCGGCACGGTGTACCGAAACTCCCCGTCCTTTTGTGATAAAGCCTACTATATCATCACCCGGTACAGGATTACAGCACTTGGAAAGACGCACAAGGCAGTTGTCTATACCCTTTACTTCTATACCGCTTGTGTTGTTTTTTCTGCGTACAGCGTGTGTTGGACGAGTGTCTTTTGGTGCACTCTTTTTCTGCTCCTTCAGATATTCTTCTCTAAGGTGCATAACAACCTTTTGGGCAGATAAACCGCCGAAGCCTACACTTGCATATAAGTCGTCCATACCTGAGAGAGTGTATTTTTTTAGGAATACCGAAAGCCATTCTTCACGGAAAAGTGAATTAAACGGTATATTGACACGCCTTGCCTCTTTTTCAAGCATATCCTTTCCATGAATGATGTTTTCATCGCGTTTTTCACGTTTTAGCCACTGATTTATCTTTGTTCTCGCCTGAGAGGTTTTTACTATTTTGAGCCAGTCATGGCTTGGACCTTTTGCCTGGGGTGATGTTAAAATTTCAATAATGTCTCCGTTTATAAGTTTATAGGTATTAGGCACAATTCTTCCGTTTGCTTTTGCGCCTATCATTTTACTTCCGACTTGAGAGTGTATTGCGAAGGCAAAATCTATCACTGTTGAGCCGTTGGGAAGTGGTATAACCTTACCTTTTGGCGTAAATGCAAAAACCTGATCTGAGAACATATCTATTTTCAGACTGTTCATAAACTGGTCTGCGTCCATAATGCCCGATTGGGTTTCCATAAGCGAATGAACCCATTCAAGCTCCTTATCCATAGAATTGACGCCTGATTTGCCCTCTTTGTATTTCCAATGTGCCGCAATACCTTCTTCTGCAACTTTGTGCATATCCCATGTGCGTATCTGTATTTCAAAAGGTGTGCCGTCATTTCCGACAACAGTTGTGTGAAGCGATTGATACATATTCGGCTTAGGCATAGCTATATAGTCCTTAAAACGCATAGGCAGAGGAGTGTACATATCGTGCACAGCGCCTAAAACAGCATAGCAGTCGGACACAGTATCTACTATAACGCGGACGGCAAACAGGTCATAGATTTCGTCAATAGACTTGTTTTGTGCATACATCTTCCTGAATATGCTGTAATAATGCTTTGTGCGTCCTGATATTGTGCATTTTATGCCGTCTTGGGTAAGGCGCTCGTTCAGTTTTTCTATTATTTTTGCAACAAAATCCTCACGCTCGTTCTTTTTGCGTGTCACGCTTTCATTGATTTCGGCATATGCGACAGGGTCGAGATACTTTAATGCCAAATCTTCAAGTTCAGACTTGATTCTTGAAATACCGAGCCTATGTGCAAGCGGTGCGTAGACGTCAAGAGTTTCTTTGGCAACGGAGAGCTGTTTTTCCTTTGGCTGAAAATCAAGGGTGCGCATGTTATGAAGCCTGTCAATGAGCTTAATTATTATTACGCGTATGTCACGGCTCATTGCAAAGAACATTTTTCTTAAATTTTCGACCTGTTCCTCTTGCTGGTCGGTGTATTGAATCATTTTAAGTTTTGTTACGCCGTCAACGATTTCAGCAACGTTGCTCCCGAACAGAGTTACTATGTCGTCATAAGTATAGGGGGTATCTTCTATAACGTCATGCAGAAGTCCTGCGCATATTGCAACGCTGTCCATAGAAAGTTCTGAGGCGATATAGGCGATTTGCACGGGGTGAATTATATACGGCTCACCTGATTTTCGGTTTTGCCCCTTATGCGCCGCCTTTGCGACACGGTATGCGACATAAATCATATCGGTATTAGCATTTGGCGAATATGATTTAACTCTTTCAATTACTTTATCTACGATAGCATCGGTTTCGTCGGCTATACGGCCGAGTTTTTCGGGATTTTCAAATACTTTTTTACTGTTTTCGTCCATATTATAAATTCCTATCTGCTTTTTTTTATATCTTTTATAAAAAGCTGTACTGATTCGGTACCGTTATATGTATTTATATTCATAGTAAAGGCAATATCTGCAATATCGCCTTGCAAAAGCCCGGAGTAACTTTCTCCCATACCAAATCCTACGGCGGAAAAAACGAAAGTTTCCTTTTGAAGTTTCATAAAAAGATGCTGACCGTTTGAACCCATAGTGCCTGAAGATATAATTTTTGCTCCCAAAAGTGCGAAAACGGGCGTTTCGTTTGATTCGCCGAAAGGCTCAAGCTTCTTTAACGCCTTTGCCCACTCAAGAGTTATATGCGAAGGACTGATAATGCAATCAACTGATAGTTTTGGAATAAGCATATCGTCTGTTATATGCTTTTTGGCATATTGGTTTATTCTGTTTGTAAATTCAAGAACATTATCTTCCGAAACAGTCATACCTGCTGCTTGTGCGTGTCCGCCAAATGCGGTTAAAATGTCTTCGCTGTCTGATAATGCATCAAATAGATTAAATCCATTGATTGACCTTCCCGAACCTTTGCACTTGCCGTTTTCTTCCGAAAGGAGAATACAGGGGCGTAAAAGTTTTTCGCATAGTTTTGAAGCCACAATTCCTATTACACCGTTGTGCCAATCGGGCGCTTTTAATACATACACAAGCGGATTTTCACATTTTGAGGCAAGTAACAGTGCATCTTCAAAAATGTTGCGTTCGGTTTCCTGCCGCAGCCGGTTAAGACTGTCAAGATGCTCAGCAAGTGTTATTGCCTGAGCGTATGATTTTGCCTTAAAAAGTTCTACGGCAAGCGATGCCTTTTCCATACGCCCCGCGGCATTTATTCTTGGGGCAAGAGAAAAGGCAACAGGGGAGGAGGTTATTTCTCTGTCCTTACAGCCTGAAACCTCCAAAAGTGCACGAATGCCAAGATTTTGAGTATTTTTAATAATTTCTATTCCTCTTGCAACTATTGTACGGTTTTCGTCAAGCAGAGGTACAACATCTGCTACTGTTCCTATTGAAACCAGATCGGCATATTTCATAAATATATCTTTTGTGTTTAAATTATACTTTTTTGCAAGCGCTAAAATAAGCTTAAATGCAACACCCACGCCCGCAAGCCCAGAGAAGGGATAATTGGAGTCCGCACGCTTGGGATTTATAACAGCAAGAGCTTTTGGAAGTTCATCTTTGCAGGTATGGTGATCTGTTACAATTACGTCCAGTTTCTGTGTCTTTGCAAATTCTATTTCACCGATAGAGGCAATTCCGCAATCGACAGTAATTAGGAGTTTTGTGCCTGCACGCGCAATTTTGTTAAGTGCAAGAATGTTAAGTCCGTACCCCTCGGAAAAGCGGTCGGGGATATAGTAATCAACGCAGGCGCCGATAGATGAAAGAAAATCTGTAAGGACGGTAGTCGAGGTAATTCCGTCAACGTCATAGTCGCCGAAAACGGTAATTTTTTCCTTTTCGGAAATTGCCCGGACAATCCTTTCGCAGGCTTTATCCATATCATTTAAAAGAAACGGGTTATGTATTGTGTCAAGATTTTTTGACATATATGAGGAAATTTGGACATCGCTTTTTATACCGCGCAAAAGCAGTAAAACCGCCAGTTCATACGGAAGATTGAACTTTTTTGCAAAGTCTGAAATTTCTTCTCTTTTTAATTGTTTGTCACGGTATTTCCAAATTTTTTCCTGCATAGCAAACTCCCAAAATAATTTCATATTATTATATCATTTATTTTGCTTTTTTTCAAGTATTATAGCCTTAATGTATAGAAATTGTCATAAAGTGAAATAATAGAAAAAGTAAAGAAAGGAAGTGAGCTTTATGTCAAAGAATGAAAACAAGAACAACAACCAAAACAACAACCAGAACAACAATAATAACAGCAATCAAAAAGATAGCAACAAAAAGAACGATAACCAGAACTCTAACAGAAAGTGCGACTAAAAAAATGCGGCAGATTTTGCCGCATTTTTTACATATTTTAAGATTTAAAAAGTCTTGGAGCGAAGGCATACAGTGCTGTCAAAACCAGTATTGCGATTATAAGCTCAGGCAGCATATAGCTTCCGTTATAGATAATTGAATAAATCCAAGGGTTTTGACCTTCGGGTGCATAGCTTGCAAATAAGAATACTCCCGACATGAGTGAGAAGAAGAATCGTCCCAGTATACTTACAGTGCTGCCCAGAATTATACCAAAAATGTTTTTGGGGAAGAAACCTGCAATACCAAGGACTCCGAAGGCAAAAAGATAGTCCAAAAATATTGACATAGGGTGATAAATTACCCCGTCAAAGATGATGGATAGAAGTCCGTAAACCGCACCTGCAAAAATACCTGAGCTTGCCCCCCGGCGAAAGGCAATAAACAAAATAGGTACCATAGCAAGCGATACTGAACCGCCCTGAGGCATTTCCCACAGCCTTACAAAGTGGAATACGCATGCAAGAGCAATGCTTACCGCAATTTCTGTTAATTTTCTTGTTTTAGTCATAAAGACCATCTCCTTTAAAAAAAACTAAAAAATGCATACCCAAAGGATATGCAAAAAGGTCAAAATCCCTACGATGGCATTATCCATATCAGGTTATAGGGTCGGAATTCAAAATTCCCTCTCAGCCTGTTTACAAGCTCCCCTTTTTAAGTATGCAGTTTTCCTGATTTTACCGCTGTTTTATAAAAATGTCAAGCGTTTTTTAAATCTTTTTTTATTTTTTCGACAATTTTTTTCTCTGTGCGTGAAACGGTCATTTGAGAAATACCCAAAAATTTTGCAGTTTCTTTTTGCGTTTTTCCTTCAAAAAAGCGCAATTTTGAAACAGCCTGTTCAAGCTTGTCCATTTTTGATATACAATAGTCCAAAAAATCGCGGTTTTCAACTAAAGCAAAGCCTTCGTCGTCGTATCCAAGAAAATTTGAAACAGGGGTATCAGAAAAGGCTTCAGCTTCTAACGATTTCATAAAGTTAGTATCTCCTGCTGAATATGCCTCTTTTAGCGTTTCTTTGGGAATATCAAGTTTTTTTGAAAGCTCGTCTATACTAAGATTTCCTGATATTTTCTTCTCGGATTCTGCTTTTGTAAGGGCATCGTAAAGTTTTCTCGGAAGGCGTATAGGGTGGACCTTGTCACGCAAAAAACGTTTGATCTCGCCCATAATAGTAGGTGCTAAAAAAGTTGAAAACTGAACACCGCGCTCAGGGTCAAAACGATCTATGGCGAGAACCAACCCCATACAAGCTACCTGATAAAGGTCTTCAAATTCAACCCCGTTTGTGAGAGATTTATAGGCAAGAATTTTTGCTACGTAGGTATAGCGGTTTGCAAGTTCGTCTCTTATTTTTTTGTCATGTGTTTTTTTGTACTGGCAAAAAAGCTCGTTTTCCGATGTCACAAGCTCACCTCTTACTTATCAAAAATTTTGCAAACTTTATCCCGTTTTCCTGTTGCAGCAGTTTTTTTTCGCGCTCAGATACTTTTTCTTGTTCTTTCAGTTTTATAATACCCAGATATAAGTCGCCTGTATCAATTCCAATTTCTTTAAGCGCTGTGCAATCCTCAAGGCTTATACAATATCCGTTGTAGGAGGGGGCGGAGGTCCAATTTTCAGACGCCTCAAAAACTCCCATATCGCTAAGCTCATCCGCGTATTTCTTTGACATTAAGAAAACAAAAGATTCTATATACGCCATTTCCACTGAATATTTTGTATACATAGCCTGCGTGTACTGCGGGTCAGGGTTTTCCTTCATATCAAGAAGCGTAACATATGCCTCTTTTTTTCCGTTTTCGGTAACATCATCGATATTTTCTTCAATCAATGCAGTAAGCGCGTTTGACGCCTCTTCGGAAATTTGATGCTCGGAAATATAGTCTACCTGCAAATCATAGTTTATTCTGTGCACACAGTCATTTATAGAGGTTATAAATAAAATTATAAGAACTATTGTTGCGATGGTATGCCACTTGTAATACTCCCAGAAATATTCCCACCATTCCTTTGTGAAACGTTTTGGTTTTACTCCGTATACTTCCATTTTAAACTCCCGGTATAAAAAGATGATTACATTTTAACATAAAAGGCTAAAATAATCAAGTACATCCTGATATTTTGGCTTGCATTAAAACTAAACCCGTGATATAATCGACAAAAAGGATATGGCAGGAGTAGAGATGGATAAGAGTAAAGGTATAAAGACGGCACTTGTTATGGAGGGCGGTGCGATGCGCGGCATGTTCACTTGCGGAGTGCTTGACGTTTTTATGGAACAGGGAATAAAGTTTGACGCTGCCTGCGGAGTTTCCGCAGGGGCTGTTTTTAGTTGTAATTTCAAATCGGGACAGATAGGACGAGCAATACGGTATAATAAGAAATATTCAAAAGACCCGAGATATTGCAGTATCAGATCGCTTATCAGGACGGGTGACCTTTACGGTACGGATTTTTGCTACCGTGAAATACCGGATGTTTTAGATATATTTGACAGAAAAGCATTTTCGGAAAATCCCATGCCGTTTTATGTAGGCGCTACCGATGTTTTTACGGGAGAGGCGAGGTATCATAACTGTGAAAAATGTGATGAAGAGGATATGCTGTGGATGCGTGCGTCTGCATCTATGCCGCTTCTTTCGCGTATTGTTGAGGTTGACGGATACAGCCTTTTAGACGGCGGAATTTCCGACCCGATACCGTACGGATATATGGAAAGCCTCGGCTATAACAAAAATGTCATTATACTTACCCAGCCGGAAAGCTATAAAAAGGCTAAAAGCAGGGCGGTGCCTGTAATAAAACTTATGATGAAAAAATACCCCGCAATTATCTATGCTATGGAGCATAGGCACGAGGTATATGCAAGACAGTTAGAAGAAATCAAGGCAAAGGAGAAAGCAGGAGATGTGTTTGTAATCAGACCGTCTGTACCTCTTGGAATAGGACGCACCGAAAAGGATGCAGGAAGTCTTGAAAGAGTCTATCAGGAGGGCAGAAAAGAAGCCGTTTTACATTTTGACGATTTGAAAAAATTCTGTAAAAGTGAGTTTACCTCATAGTAGAGGTGTGCTGTGAAAAGGTTTCGGTAAATATATGTGAGCCATCATTTTTTGCTGTATCGGTATGATAATACAGGTATTTATGAGATGACGGATTTTTTGCTGCTGTAATTGACTTTAATGAAGGACAGCAAATAGGGCCTGCAGGTAAACCTGCGTATTTATATGTATTATATTTAGAGTCTGCTTTTAGGTCTTTGTGATATATCCTGCTTATGTTGTATCTTCCGCCAGATACAGCATAAGCAACGGTTGCGTCAATCTGTAATCTCATATTACTTTTAAGGCGGTTTTCTATAACGCCTGCAATAATACTTCTCTCGCTGTCAAGTTTTGCCTCGCGCTCGATAAGTGAAGCCTTTGTAACTATACTAAACAGGCTGTCTTTTGCTATTCCAAGAGGCTTAATCTGTTTTTCAAATTCAGAAAGCATAGTATCAATTATTGTTTTTGCGCTTGCATCCGCGTAAAATTCATAGGTTTCAGGATATAAAAAACCCTGAAGTCTATATTTTACATCTTTTGAGCGGGGGAGTGCGGTTAAAAATTCATAATCATAGTTTTCATTAAGTGCATCCTCAAACTCGGATTTTGTGCAAAGTCCTATTTCCACCAACCTGTCCTCAATCATTTCGACAGAGTACCCCTCGGGGATTGTAACCGAAACGGTGTTCTTTTTTGCGCCGTCTTTTGAAAGTTTTTCAAATATTGCACCGAGAGAGGAATTTTTGTCCAATTTAAAGTTTCCGTATCTCAGCTTTCCGCGGTAAGGCGAGAGGTAAAGCCTTGCCAAAAAATAAGATTTGCTTTTTATAAGACCGTTCTCTTTCAAAATCTCCGAAATCTCCATTGAATTCGCACCCTCTGGGACAGAAATATTTACCGTTCCCCGCTTAAAAAAGCGTAGGGCGGAATTTAGTGAAATTACTATTAAAACAGCCAAACAAATTTTTAAAATAAAATGTTTTCTCATAAATTCCTACCACACAAAATCAAATTCCAAATCCCCAATACGCACGGTATCGCCTTCTTTTACACCCTTTTCAATGAGAGCATCAATTACACCGCGGTTTTTAAGCGCACTTTGGAAAAACTGAAGACTTTCGCTGTCGGAAAAGTTGACGCTTGAGCCTACGGCGTTTATCCAACTGCCTGAAATTACATAAACACCGTCCTCTATGCTGATTTCAAAGCCTTTATCGGTTTTATCAATAAATTCTTCTTCAAAAAGGTCAGTCTCAGGCTCAAATTCCTTTATTGGAGGGAGTTTTGAAAGTTCGCCCATTGTAAATTTCATAAGCTCGGAAACGCCTTTGCCTGACGCTGCGGAAATAGGGAACACCTTGTATCCGCGCTTTTGCATTTCGGCCATAAAATCTTCATACATCTTTTCGTCCGTAATTATGTCAGTTTTGTTTGCGGCAATAATTTGCGGACGGTTTTCCAAATCCAGGCTGTATTTTTTCAGTTCCTCATTTATGATGTCAAAATCTGATATAGGATTTCTGCCCTCAATTCCCGAAACATCAACAACGTGTATTAAAAGGCGCGTGCGCTCAATATGACGCAAAAATTCGTGTCCCAGTCCTGCGCCTTCGCTTGCGCCCTCAATAATTCCCGGAATATCTGCAAGAACAAAGCTCATACCCTCACCCAATGATACGACGCCCAAGTTGGGTACAAGGGTGGTAAAATGATAATTTGCAATTTTTGGCGCCGCCTTTGTGGTAACAGAAAGCAGGGTGGATTTCCCAACATTCGGAAAGCCCAAAAGTCCCACGTCTGCAAGAAGTTTAAGTTCAAGAATAATTTCTCTTTCAATGCCTTTCTGACCGTTTTTTGCAAAATTAGGAGTCTGGCGCGTAGGCGTAGCAAAATGTGCATTTCCCCAGCCGCCGTTACCGCCTTTTGCAAGACAGACATCTTTTTTAGTATCACAAATATCTGCTAAAATCTTTCCGCTTTCTGCGTCACGGATAACGGTACCTACAGGCACTTTTATGACGGTGTCTGCACCGTTTTTGCCGTTCATATGTTTGCCCATACCACCCTGACCGTTCTCGGCGGTATATTTTCGCTTGTATTTAAAATCCATAAGCGTTGTTAGGGCGTCATCTGCACGGAATAAAATATTTCCGCCCTTGCCGCCGTCTCCGCCGTCAGGACCGCCTGCCGCGACGTACTTCTCACGGTGAAATGCGATAGCGCCGTTTCCGCCGTTGCCTGCTTTTATAAAAATTTTTGCCTTATCGGTAAACATAAAAAATCTCCTGAAATTAAAGTATATTTTTATTTTATCACATTTTAAAAGGTTTGTAAATATTTACTTTTAAGACAAAATAATTTTATGGAAATGCTTGATATAATTGTATAATTTTGATATAATTGAAACAATTCAAAAAAAATTATGGAGGTAATTTGATATGTCATATGCTGATGCAAAAAAAGAATATGAAAAATATGGGATAGATACAGATAAAGCAATCGAAAAACTAAAAAATGTTTCTGTATCTCTTCATTGTTGGCAGGGAGATGATGTCCGTGGATTTGATACTGACCCCAACAAGCCTCTAACAGGCGGAATACAGACAACAGGAAACTATTTGGGAAGAGCCAGAACTCCTGAGGAACTTATGGCGGATATTGATGAGGTTTTAAAACTTGTTCCCGGAAAGGTTAAGCTGAATTTGCACGCTTGCTATGCGATATTTGATGATGAGAATCCTTGGGTAGACAGAAATAAAATTGAGCCGAAGCACTTTAAAAAGTGGGTAGATTTCTGTAAAGAACGCGGACTTGGCTGTGATTTTAATCCTACATTTTTTTCACATCCAAAGTGTGACCCGCTGACACTTTCTTCTCCAAATGAAGAAACAAGGCGTTTCTGGATTGAACACGGAAAGGCATGTATAAGGATTTCCGAGTACCTTGCAGAGGAACTTGGCGAGCCTTGCATAATGAATATATGGACAGGCGACGGATTTAAAGATATTCCTGCTGATAGATTAGGACCGAGAGAACGTTATAAAGAAAGCATTGATGAAATTCTGTCTGAGCCTTATGATTTTAATAAGGTAAAGCCCTGTATCGAAAGTAAAGTATTCGGCATAGGCGTTGAGGCATATACGGTAGGCTCTGCGGAGTTTGCTCTTTCATATGCTGCTAAGAATATGGATAAGTGTATTCCTCTCATGGATAACGGACACTACCACCCAACAGAGGTTGTCAGTGATAAGATACCTGCACTTTTGGCATTTTTCCCTGAAATCGCACTACATATTACAAGACCTATCCGTTGGGACAGTGACCACGTTGTTTTGTTTGATGATGAAACAAAGGAAATGGCAAAGGAAATTGTTCGGTGCGGCGGACTTGACGGCAAGGTGAAAATTGCCCTTGACTACTTTGATGCAAGCATAAACAGAATTTCTGCATGGACAGTAGGTTTCCGTAATGTGCAAAAGGCACTTTTATACGCAATATTGCAACCTGACTGTTTAAAGGAACTGCAAGACAAGAATAACTTTACAAAACTCATGGTAATGCAGGAAGAACTAAAGACCCTGCCTTTTGGCGAAGTATGGAATGAATACTGCAAGGATTGTAAGGCTCCTGTTGACGGCGAGTGGTTTGAAAAAGTAGAAAAATATGAAAAAGACATTTTAATGAAGAGGGCTTAAGACAAGGAGAAAAGATTATGGATTTATCGCCTGTAAAGCTGATACCTGCCTGCAAAGATTATATCTGGGGCGGAACAAGGCTTAAAACTGAATTTGGCTTGGGCAAAAATCTTGAAAAAGTTGCGGAAAGCTGGGAGCTTTCTGCGCATAAAGACGGTGAAAGTGTTGTATCAGGAGGACAGTTTAACGGACTTCCATTTACTGAATATATTGAAAAAAACAGCGGTTGTATAGGTAAAAATGCAGAAAAATTTAAGTTTTTTCCAATCCTTATAAAGTTAATTGATGCTGCCGATAACCTTTCTGTTCAGGTACATCCATCGGACGAGTATGCCTTAAAAAATGAGGGTGAGTACGGAAAAACAGAGATGTGGTATGTGGCAGACTGCGAAAAAGATGCATTTTTATACTACGGTTTTTCAAAGGAAGTTACAAAAGATGAGTTTAAAAGGCGTATTGAGGATAACACACTTCTTGAAATTTTGAACAAAGTAAAGATAAAAAAGGGAGATGTTTTCTTTATTGAGTCAGGCACAATTCACGCGATAGGAAAGGGCTCGTTTATTTGCGAAGTACAGCAAAATTCCAATAAGACCTACCGTGTTTATGATTATGACCGGCGCGATAAGAATGGAAATCCAAGAGAACTTCATATAGATAAAGCGCTTGATGTCACAACTCTTGCACCTGCCAAGGAGTATAGAACGGATAGCCCAAATATACTTGCAAAATGCAAGTATTTCACAGCAGAAAAATTTGATTGTAACGGTACGGAATATATTGAACTCGGTAATGATTGTTTTCGTTCAGTTATAGTTCTTTCCGGAAACGCAACTCTTGCGGTAGGGGATAAGGAGTTAGACATAAAAAAGGGTGACAGCATTTTTATTCCTGCACAAAACGGCAAGGCTAAAGTTGATGGCATATGTGAGGCTATTATTGCATATGTGTAGCATAAAGTCTTATAAAAGCACCATTGGAAACGATGGCGCTTTTTTTGTGAGAATAATTTACTTTTAAGACGGGGGGATAAGCACGAAAAAAAGCGTTCTTTCATATAATTTTTTGAGGTGATTTATATGTTTTTCTTAGCAGAAATTTTGCAAAAGATATTTTTGATGTTAGGGTTTGTGAGCGGAAGTACATTTCCGAAACCGCTTTCTGAAAAGGAAGAACAAAAGTACATAAAACTGCTCGAAGAGGGCGATGAAAATGCGAAAAACGTGCTAATAGAGCATAATTTAAGGCTTGTTGCACACATTGCAAAAAAGTATGCAAGCGATAAAGAGAGCATGGACGATTTGATTTCTGTCGGAACAATCGGGCTTATTAAGGGGATAAATACATTTGATTCAAAAAAGACCTCCAAGCTGACTACATATATAGCTCGGTGCATTGAAAATGAGGTGCTTATGATGCTAAGAGTATCTAAAAAAAATTCGCCTGAAATTTCTATTGAGGAGTGTATAGGTACTGATAAAGAGGGGAATAATATGACATTTTCCGACATTTTAGCTGCGGAAAATGAGGACGTTTTTGATACAATAGCGCTAAAATCCGACATAAAAAAGCTCTATGAGGCGATTAATGAGGTTTTAACGCCGGATGAGAAGAGTATTCTTATCTGTAGATTTGGACTTGATAATGAAAAACGGAAAACACAAAAGCAAATATCCAAAATACTCGGAATTTCACGTTCATATGTTTCGAGGATTGAAAAACGCGCAATAAAAAAGCTATCTGAAAAAATAAAGGAATAGTTTTTCTTTTGAAAGAAAAAAATAATCAGCAAAGGAGGAATGAAAATGCAGGGAATAAGAACAGATCTTGCCATAGAGGCACATGAGATGTGCAGTAAGGAAAAGGCGGAGAAAAATCATTTAGAGGGAATAGATGTATCGGAATATAAAGAGGGGGAAGTTTTTGTAACAAAAATAACGGTACAAGATGAAAAGGGCAGCAGTATTTTAGGAAAACCCAAAGGGACATATATCACCCTTGAAATACCAAACTTGAAATATTCAGATGAGGCATACAAAAGCGCCTGTAAGCAGATTGCCCTTGAAATAGGCAAACTTGCAAAGGTTGACAACAGCACGAAAACGCTGGTTGTTGGCTTGGGAAATAAATATATTACACCTGACGCATTGGGAC
>JAIKVQ010000110.1 GCA_024685565.1 Bacillota bacterium | reverse complement strand
GAATTTTAACATCATCCTGATACAGCTCGATATGAGTCGTTCCGTAATACAGCACAAAGTCATAATGATGCCATTCGCCGTCAGCAGGTCTTGCACCTATCGATTGATATGAATTGTTATCACCCTGCTTGCCGAATATATACATGTTGTCGCCCTCGCTGTAGAGCATTATCGTGTTATTTTCATATTCGCCTGTTTCGGTGTTCTTCTTTACAGCATATATATAGTGCGGTGTTGTCAAGCCCGAAAGTCCGGCTGTCGCCTCGTCCCAACTTATAACAATCTTTCCGCCGCCGATATCTTTAAGGGACGAGATGTTAGGTATCTGAAAGCCTGTATACTTGTTTGATGATAGCCAGCTACCCTTAAGATTAAGGCATTTGCCTGTTGTACCGTAAACATCGTCAGATGTATACAGATGACCTGCCGTACTACTTGTGTTAACCACCGTATAGTCGTTGCCGTCATAGGTAAATGTCGGCGTTTTATTACCGTCTTCAAAGTCAAGATTTAATACTTCTTCCGTAACTCCTGCCGCATGAGCCGGAATACAAGGAAGCATGCTCATTATGAGTGATAATGAGATTAAAGTTGCTAATAGTTTTTTTACTTTCATTTTTTCAGTTCCTTTCTTTTTTAATATTTTGTCACAACTTTTAAGAGACATTTTTTATTCTTTACCACGCTTCTCTTTTTGTTTTATAAAGCTCGCCCTTTAATGAAATCATTATCCTAATAACCGATTTTTAGTATTCCTTTAATCAGTTTAGTTAAATAATTTATCGGTGAGTGATGCTTTTTACATCACTCGCCTTTTGAGACCAACAATGCGATTTCCGTCGGACTGTTCCAGTCGCCTGCTGTTGTCTTATGACCTACAAGCTTAAGATATCTTAATTTTATCCTGCCCGTTTTGAATAGCTCAAACTCATTTGTCAGTCCGGATGTTCCCCCTTGATAAACCGTCTCATAGTTTACTCCGTCCTCTGATATTAAAATATCATAGTAGGAAATTCTTTCAGTACCCTTGAAGTATGCTATAGCGTATGCGTCTGCCTCTACCACGCTGCCGTAATCAAGTTGAATCCATTCGTTGTCGCCGTCTACTGCAAACCTTGTCTCAAAATTGTTATCGTTTACGCTTTGTGGCGGATTGTGAAGCTCCGGCACTCTGCTTGCCGTTGTTTCTATCGGATACAATCTTATATAATCATCAAAGGTCTTATAGGTATAGGGGACTTTTTTGATTTTAACGGTATAATTGCTGAAATATCCCGCGTCATCGTCTGCTAAAACCTTTATCTTATATTCGACATTCTCCTCATCTATCGGAATGTATGTCATATCGATATGCGCGCCCTCGGTAGCGCTTGCAGTAATTTCCGGAAAATCCTGATCAACATAAATCTTGAGATCATAGTCCCTTAAATTATCATTAAAGTTCTCTACCATAGCACCGTCTTTATATATTCCGGTAAGCGTCGGTGCTTTTCGCATCTCGCCATCGGGTATTGTCCACTCGCTTATCGGAGAGTCGTCAACAGACGGAAGCATTCCCATAAGGTCAGCATCATACATCTTTACCGTAAGATTGACATTTCCGCCGCCCGTAAGCTTTATCGCAACTTTTTTGCCTTCTATAGGATTATCCTTTCCCGGCTCTTTGAATGATGGCAAGAAATCGGAATCCAATGTGAATATTTCGGCTTTTTCGGCGTTTGTGATAAACTCAATATAAAGCTTCTCGCCCGACGGGTGTGTTACAACCATAGAATTGCCGTTTACCTCAAAGTTTTCGTCACCGGCTATTCCCGTATGCATGAACCAATATATTTCATTCTTGCTTCCCGGAATTACCATTTCATCTCTTATCGTTACGCTTCGTCTGTCGTCTGCTAACATAAAGCCTCTTTGATAGCTGCTTGCCTTATGCGCATAGGTCTCTGACAAATCCAAAACGCCGATATTGCCTTTATCCTTGCTCTCAAATCTGACAATTCTTGACATCGCGCGCCAATCCTGCGGATTTACTTCGCTGTCTTCGTCAGGATTTATCAGGATACAGTTATGACCTTGAGTATGGTTATGGTAATAATTCCATCTGTTAGGCTTTGATGTTTCCGAAAAATCATAATAGCCCTTTTCATTATACGCGCCATATCCGTAATCTTTAGCCCAACAGATTCCGTCCTGGAATAGACAGAAGTTTCCTGAATCAAGATGTTCATGGCCCTTAAGCCGTGCCGTGCCGCCCTTATACATAATTGCAAGTGCATCGTCTGCAAAGGAGCTTCTTGTTGATGCAACTTCAACATCTCTGTATTTTGTATCTTTGCTGATTTCTTTCTTTTCTCCGCTTTCAACATATTCAGGCACATACCACATCAAATCGTAAACCTCATATAAATCTCCGCCTATAAAGCCTTGATTTACGGCTTCCATTCTTACAACCTGCCATTCAGGTCTTTTGTAGTAATAGCCAAGCATCATAGCATTACGCACTTTTAAAGAGGCTTCTACACCGCCGGAATCGGAGTATGCAAAGGTCTTATCTTTATAAGACACCGCTCTTGCCCAGTCAACAGTTTTATCAACACCTGCTGCTGTTGCAATGCCATAATCTTTATGTAATGCCGTCGTCAGGGTCTGAAGGCCTAATTCAAAGTTTTCAACCGACACTTCCCAATAGCTTGTTCCTTCATGATATGCTCCGTCAGGACCGAAGGAGTACATAACATTTTCAAAGCCCTTTATCGCTATTTCAAGCATTTGTGAGCAATCCTCGGGATACTTTTCCATAAGCGCCAAAGCTGTCATAATTGAGCCGCTGTTACAGATAAGCGCCCAGTTTGCTTTGTCATCTGCCCACCATTCTTTCATTATATAGCTTCTTAAATACTCTTTCATTGAGAATTCCCGGAGCGCTTTTTCAATTACACTGCGCTGCTCCTCGCTCATATAATCATAAAGCCAATCATAACCAAGGCTTATTGCCTGCGCAAGCTTCGCCGTGTCAAGATAATGCACTCTGTGCCAATCGGGGAAGTTTGCCGCCGCTTCCATCTCCTTATACGCTCTAGCGGCATATTTATCCTCACCTGTTATTTTGTAAAGGAAGGACAATGTGGTAACCCTTTTGAATACCTCCTCCGAAACGGGAAGTAGCCTGTCGCCGTTCTGCAAAATATATGTCATTTCGGGGAAATTAAGGGATTCATATTTTAGTTTTATCTTTTCAAACATTTTCTGCGCCGCTGCATTGGTAGCTATAGTATTTTTAACTCTGTCAAACTCCGCTTGGTTCATCAGAATACGCGGATGAACATCACGCATACCCGATGCTTCAAAGTCGGCAAGAATTTGCTCTGCAGACGGTCTTTCATAATGCACAAAATTAGCAAAGCTTCTCTCTGTGTCATCGCTCAATTCATCAAATCCAAATGCGACAAGACCTCTTGAGCTGGAAAATGCCTCCTTGCCAAGCAGTCCGCTGACAGAAAATGCATCTGCCGGCGCATAAGCCGTACCGTTTCTTTCTATTACCGGTGCTGACAGTGCAATTCCGTTTCTGCCAACCATCATAGTGTCGCTTCCGACCTCAACCGAAACATCGTTATATTTATACTTGTTCCCGTCAACCGTTACTTCTTTTCCGAGTCTTTCCGCGATCTTTAATATAGGAACATAATTTATGTCATTTTCTAAAATTGCGCCGTCTTCGTCATGCAATATTTTCTCGCCATCTACATATGTGTTTGAGTTAATTGCATCAAGCAGAAGATTATCGCCTATTTTTTCCTTTACCGGTGTATCGATATCCCAGAAATCAGTAGCTACAAAATCAGAAGAAATTCCGGACACCGTACTATCATCAAAGATGTGCTTGACCTCTTCGCCGTAATATACCGCAAAATTGTCGATGTCTAAAACATTGTTTGTCTTTCCGTCAAGCCTGAATCTTAAGTTTGACGCAAAGCCGCCTGTTTTATTGGCAAACGGTACATTTTCGGCAATCTTTTCATAGTCAAGGTATACATCAAATTCCTTTTTCAAAAAATCTGCCGCAATAGATATATTGTGCCATTTATTACGGAAGAGTTTTCCTATAACCTTGCCGTCATAGGTGGTAAGATTGCCTCCCTTTTTTATGGAAAGCATTGCTGAAACAACATTATCAGGCTTTAATTTAAGCTGAAAAAGTTGACCGCCGCCGCTGAATTTTGAAGAACGGATATCGACAGTATATACTATGTTATACTGTGAGCCAAGCCCTGATATAAAATCCACAAAACAGTCGCTTGTTCCGACCTCTTCAATGTGCATGAACTTATTGCCGTCTTCTTCTCGTACTTCAACTATATTGTCCTTTGCCGCCGGATAACCCGCTTTACTGTTGAAGTCTGCCATTGAAACAATGTTTTTGTTTTCTGCGACTACTGTTTCTTCATATTTAATGGAATCTTTGTTATATTTTTGTTTCGGAAAAATACTGCTATTTTGCAGTTCCTTGCCGCTGTAAATGCCGAAATTGTCTATATATACCATAGAGCCGCCATTATCCGCCGCATCCATTGAAAAGCTTATGCTTGTCGGCATATCAAAGCTTTTGTCAGGAAGTATACAGTTATCAAGCTTAACAATTCTGTCTACAAAAACCGAATATCTTTTATCATACGGCGAATATAAAACCGCCACATTTACCCATCGATTAGAATTGATATGTCCGCATTTCATTTTGTCGCCGGAAAAGAGCTCGCCTGTACCGTCCTCGTTAAGCGCCGTCAGCGTTTTGCCGTTTTTGCTCTTTATCGTCATGCTCCAAGGAAATCTTCCGCCTTCGATTTTAATGTCAAATTGGAAAATTACATATCCCGAAATGGCGTCAAACTCTTTTGAAAAAGAGGAATTCAAAAATGGCTTTTTGTTTATTGTTAAAGCCTTATCCTTTTTCCCGACTTCTGTTACAATCACATCTGCGCTGCCGCTCACATCAAAGTAGCCTTGAGTGTCATTGGTTACAAACTCTTCAAAGGATTCAGATGTGTAGACGGTTACTTTATTTTTAGTCGCCGCTACAGCATTTGAGCCGAAAATCGACAGCACAACCAAAGCGCTGATTAACCGTTTAATATGATTTTTCATTTCTCTCTCCTTCTGTTATCTGTAAATTACTATGAAACCTGAAAACCAATAACCTTGATTGAGCACAATTTCATCAGCCGCGCCACCTGCGGAGTAATAATCACGGATTTCATCCTGGTAAATTCTTTTCACCTTATTGTTTTCAACTAAAATTATGGCTGCGGTATCATAAAGTGTAGTACTAAGCAGATTAGGAAGCGAATAATTCCAAGTACCGTCAGGATTTTTAGTGGTCGTGAAAATTATTGTATCTCCCGATTTTTTGTAAATTGATGCATAGCTATATTTACCCGTTGTACCGATAGCGTCCTTAAACGCGCCAATATTTGTGGTTGATATTGCCGATGCGGCTCCGTTCAATTCGTTTGACGCCGCCTCTATCGTGAAGCCCATATGATTAGCATCAAACACACGCTTTATGTCTTGCAGAATACCGTTTCTTTCCGTAAATCTTATTATATCGCCTGCTGTAAGCTCTCCTGCAGGCGCTGCAGAACTTGCAGGATTTTGAATAAGGTTTATTTTTTCATTTTCAAGATAGTATGTACTGCACTCGTCTCTTGACTTCCAAATTCTTACCTCTCTTACCGAGCCAAAATCTTCATGCCATATTGATGAAATTTTATCAACAACTCCATAGGTTTCAGAAAAGGTGGTAGCATTGCCGTAAAGCACGATTACCTTTGGAACTCCGTTCTCATCAAGGTCATACGCGTCAAGCACATAATCCTTTGTGTCATTTTTAAGCAGCGATAGTGGCATAATACCAAAATCCGCATCTTCTACATTCATTGTTGCAGTATCTAATGTAAGTGATACCGTATTCTTGCTGATAGAAGCAGGAATTCCCCCTGCCGGAACCTGAAATATCAGTGTTTGCGCATTTACCGGGAAGCGCATGAAACTGTTTAGTTTATTGCCCGTGTTTGTTTTAAAGCCTATTACAATACCGTTATAGTATCTTAAAAGGCTGTCACTACTGTCATTTACAGTTTGCTTAAGGCCCTTCGCCGGAATTGCCTCATCGATTGTATCTATCGCTGTTATATACCCTTCTTTAACCTTATACCTTACAAGCTGTCTTTTGAAATTAGTGGTTATCGGGTCGTAAAGGAGTGGCTCAACCGATGTCACCCAATCCCGTGCAGGTCTGACTCTTGTTCCGTTCAAATTGACTTTTTCGGCACAATCATATTTTACAAATTCACCGTCTTCGGTAAAAATTCTCAATGAATGCGTATCTGTTCTTCTGTCAAGCTTTGTTTTTATTAAGTATCCGTAGCGATAATCTCTTGTATCATTCACATTGCCGCTTATGATGTCATTAAGTATACCTATTTTAAAGACTGCCGTTGTACCTACCGCCGGATTATAGCAACTGTTTCTTTTAAACTCAACGCCGCCTATTACAACAATATCGGTATCAACCATCTCTACCGTACCGTAAACATCATTTTTGACAATCTCTGCTCTGCCGACTTTTACCTCTGTTCCGTCCGCCCTGTTTCTTGCTATCATAATTGCCAGAACATCGCCTGATTGAATATCATACGGCTCTATTTCAGTTTCACCGTTATAAAATCTGATATGCGACTCTTCATCAAAGCTTATACTGTTTCTTGCAGACGCTCCGCCATATATTGCGCCGTATATTTTTCCGCCGACATAGTCAAGCTGACCTACTTCCATATACTCTACATTATAAACAAACACAACATCATACTTTCCGTCGCCGTTATTATCAACAAGCTTTATATGGCCTTGAACGCCCGTCAAATCGGCAACAGCCTGCGCCATAGAAGCATTATACGCTGCTCCGTTATAAATGTAAGAATATGCACTGTCAAGCTTTATCGTTTTTGTACTGCTTCCGTTCTCAACTTCAATCGCTGTTACGGTGCTGCCGTCTGTTATGCAGTTTTCTGCCTTGTCCACTTCAAGAATTTTATTATTTGCCGGGCAGACAATAACCGCTTTGCCGTCACTGTTTACATATGCTGTGACTCTCATTCCGAGCAAATCGATGCTGTCCCCGTCAAATTCAAAATTAACTCCGTCAATTTTGATATTGCCGTCTTTTACACTACTTTCACCGCTCAAATCAGAATATTCCGTAGCCGTTACAAGTCCGCTGATTTTTTTCAATTTATATCTGCTCGTCAAAATATTTGAGTTGCTTTTTACAGAATAGCTCGCTCCGCCCTGGCTGAAATTCTGCACCATAAAGTCAACGCCAATCATGTTATACAGAAGCAACAGCACCTCTTCGCCGCTCAATTCATCATCTGACGCACTATAGATATGCTTACTTAACCCAATATTTGATGCGCATTTTGTATATCCGTAAGGATATCCCCCGTCATCTTTGGCGATAAAACCATAGCCAAGTGCTGTAATCGCCATAGTAACAGCCTCTGCAAATTTGATATTGTCCATCGGTCTGAACAAATTATTTTTACTTACTATCTGTTCATTATAAGCAAAATAAATGTCGTTATAATACTCATAATCTTTCGGAACATCATCAAAAACAGACTCATTGGAGGGCGTAAACTGCTCGTCAAATGCAACATTCATAAGCAAAGATGTAAATTGCCCTCTTGTTACGGTCTCTTCATTTTTAAATCCCGTATCTACGCCAAGTCCCTCAAGAAAGCACACCGCTTTATCTTCGTCGTTTTCATAAACAACAGTTGTGGTAATTTTATTTGATTCCGCACTGATTTTGGGAACCGCGGCAGTCTGTAGCAAGCATATTCCCAATATTGCAGATAGAAAGCGTTTATGTTTCATATTTCTTGTCCTTTCCTGTTACATCAAATCCATAGCAAGCGCTATAATTGTAGCCGCTTCTGCCCTTGTTATGTTATTATTCGGCATAAAGTTTCCTTCATAGCCGTTTATTATTCCGATTCCCGACATTTTTGAGACTGCGTCCTTTGCATAGTCGGAAATACTGCTCTGGTCGGAAAATTCACTGCCGTCACTCATTGTGATATTTTTCATGGCCAGAATTCTGTAAATAATCAGTGCCGCATCTTGACGGGTTATGTTATTGTTCGGGAAGAACATTCCGTCGCTTCCGTAAATAATGCCGTTTGCGGCCGCCTTTTCTATATAGTTGCTGTACCAGGCATCTTCGGAAACATCACCATATCCGAGGCCGCCGTCTCCCGAAAGACCGAAGACGCTTACGATTATCTTTGTAAATTCCGCACGGGTTATGGTATTATCGGGTTTGAAGGTTCCGTCCTCATATCCGCTTATACCGCCGCTTTTAACCAGCTTATCTATGTATTTATTCGCCCAATGATTTGAAACATCTGAAAGCTTGCCGCTTTGACCCACAGTAGCAGCCGGATTTGTATTGACAAATCCTCCGAGATCGCCTCCGCCGAAGCCGCCTCCGCCGCCTCCGCCGCCGTTACCTCCGGCATTGTTGACAGAGTTCGGGTTATGCTCTTCGCTATAGATCTTATCAACAGCTTCGCTTAATTTTACCGCCAAATCTTCAAATTTACTTATATTGTTTCTTTCTCTGAACAGCTCCTGATATACGGCGTCCTTATTCACAACTGCGTTGAAGTTCGTCGGGAAAGCAAAGCCCAGATTCTGCATTCTTGCAGAATATTCCGATATTTTATCTCTTTGTGCAGTATAGTTGCTTGCTGACTTTATTTCGGCATATATAAGATTTTTCTCGTATACCTCACCGAAATCAGCCGCCTCATAATCAGCGCTTTTAAGCAAAGTGTTAAGAGCGCTCTTTGATGCCAAAGCGCTATATTCGTCATAATCAATGTCCAAAATTGCGGCATGATACTTTATTGTAGCGTCTGTGTCGGTTTCGGTTTTTATGTCGAAAATCGCCGCCGCCTTATTAAATGCCTTGTATACGGCTTTTGCGGAGGCGTATCCGCCGTCTCTTTGCTTTTGCGCAAACATCACGCCCTCTGCAAACGAGCGGCATGATGCGCTGTAATCTGCGCTGACAACTCCGAAGTATGCGGCATTGGTTTCAAAATATGTACTAAATGCCGATTTATATGCTGTGCCGTTAAGACTTGCCAAGAAAGATGCAGATGCCGCCTCACTTATCACGATAAATTTTTTGCTTGCGTGACCGTTTTCAGAGTCGACATAAACCTCATAATTTCCTGCCGGCGTGGTAGGGCTCAATATTATGCTACCGCTGTAAGCTCCGCCCTCTTCGGTCAAAACCGAGTCTATGCCGCAAACATTAGTTCCGGTATTATTGTAATAAGGCGCGGTGTCAAATCCCTGCACTACCACGGCATTAACAACCCTGACAGGCAGACTGCCGCTGACTCCCGAATATTTTATCGTTAAGCTATCATAATCAACGACTATATCGGCAAAAGGGTTAACGCTCGCAAACGCGCTAACGCTTGTCATTGCCAGAATAATCATTGAAGAGATGGCAACTTTAATTTTTCTTGACATTTTTTCTCCTCGCTTTCAAAATGTTTACAAAATGCAATACGCTTATTACATTTTCGTAACAACCCTGTTATGACATTGCGTATATGATATTACGATTTAATTATATCACCACATCGCATTTCTTTCAATATTCACTATTCTATTTTTAATATCCATTTTCGGCACTTTGCATAAAAGCGCAGTCTATGGAGATAATAAATTATACAAAAACGGCAAACATTCCGGTGTTTGTTTTGCTTGCCGAGAAAATGCGAAATTTTTCCAAACAGCGTGAGCAACAAAAAAAAAAAAAAAACGGCAAGCCTTGATTTTCAGAGCCTACCGTTTTATTTATTTTTCGCCGTCCTTATGTGTATTTCTGAACTCTCCGGGCGGTGTACCAATAAGTTTTTTGAAAAGCCTTATAAAAACATTGGTATTTACAAATCCCAAAGCATTTGAAATATCATTTACGGACATATCAGAATAAAGCAACAGCCTTGCCGCTTCATTAACTTTTGCTTTTTGTATATATTCAAGCAACGCAATACCAAACAGCGATTTGAATTGCTTTGACAGATATGAAGGAGACATTTCAAATTTTTCGGCAATAGAAGCGACAGACAAATTCTGATTGCCAATATTTTCATTTATATATTTCAAAACATTCAACTGCAGCAGAATTCTCTTATTTATTATTCTTTCCACATGTTCCTTTGAAACATTTTCAATTATTTGCCTTACATATTCGACCATGTCTGTCTTTTTCTTACATTTTTCAAAATCCAGAAGCAAATCTGATATTGTATCATTATGATATACCAGAACTTGCGACAGAATTGCATATAATATTTGTTTAAGCTCTGCCGTTTCAATGAAGTAAAAGATTTGACTGTTACCTATCGCATCAAAAAACAGCAAAGCGCAATCCGTTTGACCGAATCTTATGCAAACGGACAGTATTTCCATGTTGTCTTTTCCTATACTGTACTTGTTTAAAATCTCCTGATTTGTAATTTTATACTTCTCATCGGCATTTATTTCTTCAAGGCAGGCATTATATTTTTTACATATTTCAGATATTTCTGTCGTCTTATAGCTCACCGCCATTTCAATTGCAGCTCCGTACATTTCCTTGATATTCCGCCTTAAAATTTCCGCCTTGTGTTCAAATACCTGACAAAGCTCATCATTGCAGTTTATGACGCCTGCTAAAATACCGCCGATTTTGACATCGTAATAAATGCCCACATCTCCGCATAGTTGCTGCAAAAACTCCTCAATTTCCTCCTTAATGCTGTCAAAATTTTCCGTGTCTATCTTAAACACTGCCACATAATAATTATCAAAAAGGAATGTCAGCTTGTACTTATCCGACAAATCCGCCTTTTCGGGCGAATATATAAAATTTGTCAAAATATGCTCTATTCCGACCGACTGCATTTTTCTGTTATATTGTTCTATCATGCCTTTGTAGTTGGTAACCTCTTGCTTATTCTCTTTAAGATAATTAAGGATGTTCATTATCTCGTTTTGACCGTCGGAATTATCCAAAGAAATTTCCTTTATCGCAGCCTTTATGGGCTCAAAAGTGCGCTTTGACGACTTTTTTGAAAACCATAGCGCAATGATTAAGAAAAACAGAGTTATGCCAAAAAATACGCCGCCATATTCTATTGCATATTCAGAGTAGGATTTATATGACTGCACATAGATATATTTGCAGGAATATGTGTTTGAATAATAATTCGACATCATATATAAGGATTTATTGTATAAAAACGGAACAATACTATTCTCGTTATCACCTTTAACTCCCTGTGCTGCAGATAAAATCAAATCATCATTGGGATATATTTCCAGATCTGACAGCATTATGCCATAATTGCCATTACTGTATTTTCCCTTTAAAAAGGAAGTAAGGGGCAGTTCATACACAACTACAATAGGTTGACCGCCGACCTTATAGTATTTCAGATATTCTATCGTCTTTATTTCAGTGCGGAAAATGTTGAGAACGGTTGCCGTATTTATTTTTCCGATGCTCATTCCCTGCAAAGACTGTATTTCATCATGCCATTTTTCAAAATTATTGTTCCGGACATCATAATATGAGTAATATACAGATTCTTCATCAAAAATTCCGTCCTTTGTGAAAACTCTGCCGTTCAAATCGTACACAAAAATATCGGAAACCGAGTCCATAACAGCGCATTGCGAATCGATAAACCCGACAAGGTTACCGCTGTTATCAAGTCTTAGGTTATTTTTTAATGATTCCTTGTAATTATCTTCGATATAATCCCGTATATTCATCGAGCTGTTGAATGCCGAATCAAAATTATAATCACAATTTTTAGCAAAGAGCAAAAGCTCGGTCTTTGTATTTTCCTGAAGCTGCTTATTTATGACTAAAGAACCCCATATAAACAGAAAAAAAGAGCACATAAGAAAAAAGAATGCTGCCACTCGAACAATTCCCATAAGTTGTGAATAGAAACTTTTCATTTTCTTCATACCAAAACTCTCTCCTTGTTTTTTTCGACATGCCTCCACATATAATTTTACCATTCGCAAAAATAGCTGTCAATATTCAAAATCCTAACATATCATATCCAAAACCCGTATTTTTTCAATTAAATAGACCTGATTTACCTTGAAAATGACAACAGAAGCATCTTTCGGTCAAAAGTCAAAGCTCTTGCTTGTTCAAATTTCGAATATCGTTTTACCGAAACTGAATATTTACAACAAAAAAGATGCGTGCTACTATTATAATAGGTTAAGTTTAGTCATCCGCTTTGGGTGGCTATAGAAAAACTTACAATAACATACTAACAGAAAGGTGAAAAATTATGAAAAGAAAATTTTTGTCCCTATTTGTTTGCATCACGATTTTTGCATCATTTATCCCGTTTTGTACAATGTCGGTTTCTGCTACGCAGAACGCTATGACAAAATCAGGAGAGACATGCCTTTTCAGCGAAGACTTTGATGACCGTTCAGGTGCTACATTAGGTTCAGCTTATCCACGCGGTACAACCCCCTCTACAGATGCTGACGGACATATCTATTGGACTGGCGATGTGAGCGGTAGTGCCTACTCCAACTCTCTATGGGACGGTAAAGACAGCACATTCGCACTTATGACATGTTCCGGTCAGAGTGGTAATGCAAGCCGTGATTTTGGTGTTTTTGTGCCAACTGACCAAAGACCGACAAGCGGCATAGTACATACCAGTTTTGATTTTAATGTTTACTCCGTTACCGGGCGTACAGAAGCTCTCACTCAACTTGATATTAAAGTATTTCAGAACAATAGCTATTACGGTTCAGGCTCCCAGTTAGTCGGCGAGCGTGCACCCATCTTTGCTGTAATAGGCGTAAATGAATGGTATGCACTTGATATTTATACAGATTTGGATAATCATAACTACCTGCTTACCGTTACCAGATATAATAATGGTGCTGTTGTTTATACAACAGAGGGTGAATGCAATCTTTCAAACTTTGGCGGTTTTTCATTTGCTATGACGAAAAACGGTACTAGCAAGGCATGGCAGTATGTTGCTCCTAAGTTAGACAATATATGGATCGGAACGGTTGATAATCTTGCAGATACCTATATTGCTGTGCCCGGAGAAAAAACCTTATACAGCAATACATTTGAAGCCGCTGCATCTTCTGACTGGAATGATAATGATGCACTCACAAGCGGCGGTTTCCGTACATATTCAAACAGAGGAATTATTGACGGATTAAACAGCAAAAGAGCGTTATCTCCATCTTATGGCGGAGGAACTGCCGCATCTTCTGTTGAATGGTACAGACCGAGCAGTTCGGAGCCCGTATCAGCAGGGATTTACCATATAAGCTTCAACTTTAAACCCGGAACCTATGCAACGGTAGCAAATGCTATAAAGCTTTACACATACAACTCTACTGTAAGCGGCACAAAAAAACTTCAGGGAGCTTCCATTACAGCACTTGACACATCTGTGTTAAACGGATTAGGCAATATTTGGCTAAAGGTTGACATTGCGCTTGCAGAGGGTGATAAAGCAATTGTCAATGTTACAAATGCCTCTACAGGAGTTTCCTTACATAATGCAAGTATAGATGCCGGTTCAATAACTAAGTTTTATGCAATAGCATTCGATGCCGAGGGAACCGGCACGGATTGGACCCGTGCAAATGCACCTGCTGTCGATAATTTCTATGTAGGAGTCGGATGTAATGTTGACGGACTAAGGACAATATTGCTCTCGGATAATTTTGACTCATATACAGATTCGGATATTTCGAGTTGGTACAATAGTGCTGATAAACGGGCGCAAGGCGGTTATAATTCGCGGACGTATACAATAGGAACAACCAATGCAATAAGCGGTGTCAGCGGTAAATCAGTTGCCTTTGCTTTTTATATGAGTCAGAAAACCAGATCATTTGAATATTATGTAGGCTCCGATAACCAAAAGCAAACGATGGGACAAATTCAAATTCAATTTGATTGGAGAAAAGGCTCTGCATCAATAGCGGATAACATCCTTGTGGGCGCAGGAGATACTGCAGGCAGTGCCAATACTTATATTGTACCTATACCGACTGCCACTTTGGCAACCCTTCCCGATTCTGTATGGTATTCGGTAGACTTAATCATTGATTTTGACATGAATAAGTATGATTGCAGACTTTATAGAATAAATAATGGTGATTTGACTGTTGCTTATTCGGGTTCTGGAAATTATGCAGGCACCAACGGTTCTTCCCTTAAAGATTTTGGCTATATACAATGGAGCTGTGAAAGAGAAACTGATAATACTACTTGGGGCGAGTTAGGTTCATCAGCTATAGATAATCTCTATATAGCCAAAACGAATGTTGCAGACCTTAGCGTATCATTATCCGGCTCAACCATAACGGCTGACGCAAATATCAGAAACTTTATGCTTACCCAAGCTAAGTCTTCAGTACTGATCATAGGACAATACGATTCAAATAACCAACTTGTCAAAGTTGATTTTGCAACACAAGGCGATGTATCTGCAAATACAATTGCAGGCGGTACTAAATCAACAACAGCTACAAAGCTGGGCTCAACAGCGACCGTAACAGCATTCCTTTGGAATGATTTAATCGAAATTCATCCTATTACACAGAGCAAAAACCTGGGGGAATAATTATAAAACATTAATTTGAAAATGAGTAAATATAATGTTGAAAAGGGAGCTAAACGCTCCCTTTTCAACATTATAAATCTGTATAATCAAAAGAACTGCACTTTGCTTTTTAGCCAACAATGATGCAGTTCTTATTAGTATATTAGTTTTTATGCCTAACAATTTTTGTTGTTAACGATTTTCGCTAAATCAAACAAAAACAGGTTTTTGTCTGCTTCAGCAGCCTCCTTTACAGCATCGGTAAACCCCGAAAGCGAAAAAAGAAAGTAATATGTTTCATCGGAAAAGCTGACTTTTTCTTTAAGCCTTCTAAGTTCTCCGTTATCAAATAGTTCTGTACGGAATTTGCATTCTCCGACAATAAATTTCTTCTCACTCTTATCGGTAGCAACAATGTCAATTTCTTCTGCGAAGCTCTTTTTTTTGCCCTC
>JAIKVQ010000201.1 GCA_024685565.1 Bacillota bacterium | reverse complement strand
GAACTTAATATTACTGCAAATAAACCCGATATGACAGAATGGAATGAAATGCTCAAAAAGATTGAGAGCAGGGACAAGGTTGTAAAAATAGGATTGGTAGGTAAATATGTAAGTCTGCACGATGCATATTTGTCGGTTGCAGAAGCACTTCGCCATGCAGGGTACGATTACGGCACTAAAATCGATATAAAATGGATTGACAGCGAAACGGTAACAGATGAAAATGCTAAAGAGATTTTAGGGGAGTGCAACGGAATTCTCATACCAGGCGGCTTTGGAAACAGAGGTATAGAGGGCAAAATTTCTGCCTGTAAATTTGCCCGTGAAAATAATATTCCTTACCTTGGGATTTGCCTTGGTATGCAGATTGCGGTGATTGAATTTGCAAGAAATGTATGCGGAATACTTGACGCATCATCAGGCGAATTTGAGCAGACGGAAAATAAGGTAATCGATTTTATGGAGGACCAATACGAGGGACGGCAAAAGGGAGGTACTTTAAGACTTGGTGCGTATCCTTGCAAAATCAAAAAGGGTACAATGATGGAAAAGTGCTATAAAACGGATATAATTTCCGAACGCCACCGCCATAGGTACGAATTTAACAACAAATATGCCAATCTTTTTGTGTCAAAAGGACTTTTGATAAGCGGAACATCGCCTGATGAAAAAATTGTGGAAACGGTGGAAATTCCGCAAAACAGCTTTTTTGTGGGCGTGCAGTTTCACCCTGAGTTTAAGTCACGTCCCAATAAGCCTCACCCGCTTTTCAAGGGATTTGTAAAAGCAGCGCTGCGCAGGAAATAAAAAGCAGATGTAGCAGCTAAGATCAGTTGATTAAAGCAGTTACATCTGTTTTTTGATTTAAAGTATTAATATTACTTTAATAATTATCGCATACTAATACCAAAAACGGAGGTATTGGTAATGCGCAAATCAATATGGAGCGATAGTATAAGTATATCGGAAAGACCGTCTCTTTCAGGAGATATAAAAACAGATGTCCTTATTATCGGAGGAGGAATGTGTGGAATACTGTGTGCATATTTTCTTAATCAAAGAGGAATTGACTGCGTTCTTGCAGAGGGAAACAGAATTGCGTCAGGAATAACAAAAAATACTACCGCCAAAATTACATCTCAGCACGGAATAATTTATGCGGACTTAATAAAACAATACGGATTAGAGAAAGCTAAGTTATATTTAGACGCAAATCAGAAGGCCTTGCTAGAATACGAAAAAATCTGCCGAAAGATAGATTGTGATTTTGAAAAAAGGAATGCATATGTCTATTCTCTTGATAACAGAGCCAAAATTGAAGATGAAGTAAAAGCTGTAAACAGTTTGGGATTTAACGCAACTTTTTTAGAGGAAACCGAGCTCCCGTTTAAAATAGACGGGGCTGTTTGCTTTGAAAATCAAGCCCAATTTAATCCGTTAAAGTTTATTTCGGAAATTTCTAAAAACATTAAGATATTTGAAAATACTTTTGTATATAAACTTGCTCCAAATAAAGCTTTTACTAAAAACGGCACAATAAAGGCAAAATCAATAATTGTAGCAACGCATTTCCCTTTTTTGAATAAGCACGGGAGCTATTTTTTAAAACTTTATCAGCAGCGTTCTTATGTGTCGGCATATAAAAATGTCCCTCCCATAAACGGAATGTATTTAGACGAAAACATAAGAGGATTATCATTCAGGTCCTATAAAGATATCACTTTAATAGGCGGAAATAATCATCGTACAGGCAAAAAAAGCACCGCGTGGGAACCTATAAATGATTTTGCACAAAAGCATTATCTAAGCGGCGAGCGTATGTTTCAATGGGGAAATCAGGACTGTATGAGCCTTGATAACATTCCATATATCGGACATTATTCCAAAAATACGCCAAACTTATATGTTGCAACAGGCTTTAATAAATGGGGAATGACATCGTCAATGGTGGCAGCTATGATTTTGACAGATATGATAGAGGGCAGGGAAAATGATTTTGCAGAAGTCTTTTCACCTCAAAGAAGCATACTAAAACCACAGCTTTTCATAAATGGTTTTGAATCAACGGTCAATCTTTTAACGCCTATCCCGAAACGCTGTTCCCACCTTGGCTGTGCGCTCAAATGGAATAAATATGAGCATACATGGGACTGCCCGTGTCACGGTTCACGCTTTGAAGAAAACGGCAGAATTATTGATAATCCCGCAATGAAAAATATCAAAAAGGACTAATTTCATTAACAGGCGGAAAGCAATTGCGGTTTTTGCAAATGTAAAATGTTGTCTTGTCATTTATAAGCGGATAGTTATTGCTTTGCGTTATTACCGTATTTACTAAAAAGGGCAGTTTTCCTTTTATTTGATTTAAGTCGGAGTCGTCTTTTAATGCAATTACAATATGCGGTATGGGATTTTCATACAGCAATTTTGCAATCAAAAACATACTGTTTCCTGCAGGGTAATCAGCCGTTTTTGAGGACATAAACGCCATTTGCTTTTCTAAAAGATTACTATATTCCTCTTTTTCAGTGATTTGATAAAGTCTTACAAGGTTATATGCCATAACCGAATTTCCGCTTGGAATTGCGCCGTCATAAGTTTCCTTTGGATTGATAAATAACTCTGTACTATTTGATGCGGAAAGGTAAAAACCTCCGTTTTGGCTGTCCATAAACAGATTAACCGTGTCTTTGCAGAAATTTTCCGCCTTTTCGAGATAGTTTTTGTCAAGAGTGGAGCTGTAAAGCTCTATTAAGGCTGTAACATAAAATGCATAATCGTCTAAAAAGGCTTTTTTTGAAAGCTTTTTATCACGAAAACTTGTGTATAGACTTTTTCCGTCATACATATTATTTTCGATAAATCCCTGTGCTTTTTGAGCTTGAGTTATATATTTTTCATTTCGTGTAACCCTGTAAAGCATTGAAAGTGCAGTAATCATCAAAGAATTCCAAGATAATAGCACCTTGTCGTCAAGGTGAAGTCTAAAACGTTTTTTTCTGTACTTATAAAGTTTTTTAATTTCTTCTTCAAATTCCTCATTAAAATCGTTGCTTTTTAGCAGATTTAGTATATTAATACCTTCAAAATTACCGCGCCCTGTAATATCGAAAGTTGAGGCAAAGGCTATTCCTTTTTCTTCGCCTAAAACTGTTAGTATTTCCTCTAATGAAAAAGTATAATATTTACCCTCAACGCCTTCGCTGTCAGCGTCCTGAGCGCTGTAAAATGCGCCATATGCTGATGTCATTTCATTTAATACATATTCTGCAGTTTTTTCGGCAGTGTCAAGATAAATTTTATTGTTTGTTATGCTGTAAGCGGCTACATATGCTATTATCAGCAGTGCGTTATCATAAAGCATTTTTTCGAAATGTGGAACAAGATAGTATCTGTCTGTTGAATACCTTGAAAAGCCACAGCCGATGTGGTCGAAAATACCGCCTTTTCTCATTTGGATAAGCGTTTTTTCTGCCATTTTCATAGCATTTGTATGGCTGTTCTGTTTTGCATATAGCATTAAAAATAATAGGTTGTGAGGTGTGGGAAATTTTGGAGCATTTCCGAATCCGCCATTGACGCTGTCGAATGTACGCTCAAAAATCTGTACCGCGTTATCTGTCGAATTGTGTTCGTTTGCGCTTCTTTCAAAGCTGTCTGTATTTTTTATATGCTTAACTATTTCTTCTGCGGAATTCAAAAGCTCTGCTTGATTTTCATTCCACCTGCTTGCAAGTGTGTTTAATATGTCCTGAAATCCGGGCACACCGTAGCGTGAATGGGGAGGGAAATATGTGCCTGCAAAAAACGGCTTTTTATCCCATGTCATAAATATACTCATAGGCCAACCGCCATTGCCT
>JAIKVQ010000158.1 GCA_024685565.1 Bacillota bacterium | reverse complement strand
TATATACAAAAATTAAATAATAAATGAGTTCTGAATACTCGACCTTTTTCTCTTCATTGTTCAATTCAGTCATTTTATTACCACTACCTATTTTTTTATATATCGTTGGTTTCTGCTATGTGGTTTATCAGGCAAGGTCATTTGAATAAGATTTAATCTGAGGGCAGGATGTATATAGTGCCTTCTTATAGTTTCCTTTGATTTTAAATCAAGCAATTTCATAAGAGAAGCCAAAGTATATGGCGTATCATATTCCATAACAGCAAGAAGCTTTTTTATATATTCTGATATATCTTCATCACCACGCGAAAGCTGTTCTATTATTTCACTCAATACTTTGTCAATCTGTTCAAGCATAAACTGAATAAATATATCAGAATTTCCCGCATTATGGCATTTAGCTATGGCATCATAGTAATCATTTTGAAATTTCTCAATTTGGCTTTCTATCGGTATATATTCAAATATTTTATTCCATCTTGTCAGAAAGGCAGTATGCCAAAGTCTTGCCATTCTTCCGTTTCCGTCTGAAAATGGGTGTATGAATACAAACTCATAGTGAAAAACACTTGCTAAAATAAGCGGATGAACCTCTTCTTTGTTTTCATTAATCCACCTAAAAAGATTATCCATTAGTTCTTCGACAAACTTTGCGGGAGGTGCCATAAAAATGCATTCACTGCCATTAAATACACCTTCCTCGCCTTTGCGGAACATTCCTGAATCATCTACAAGGTATTTTGTCATAATTCCGTGATATTTCTTCAATTCACTTAAGTCAAACGGATTGATTTCCAAAAGCTTTTCATAGGCATTATAGGCATTTCTGACTTCCTGAATCTCTTTCTTTTCGCCTAAAACAGTTTTCCCGTTGATAACATCTCTTACCTGTCCCATTGTTAATGAATTTGCTTCTATTTTAAGCGAAGAATGAATTGATTTTATGCGATTATTTTTTCTTAGATGTGGCTTACTCTCCAAGTTGCTTGTAACACCTATTTTTCCAACCTTTTCAGATATGCTTGCAACAAGCGAAAGCATCTGATTTGTAATATTAAACGGCGGTGTATATTTTTCCATTACAATCCCCCTCTCATAAGTATTATCTTGCGTATTTACTTGAATTATATCACATATACAAGAAAAAATCAACCTATTGATATATAAACTCCATTGCCTCATTGCTATTGCCTGTAAAAAGCAGGGATTTTATCCCTATCTTCTCCGCTGTATCGACATTTTGCTTATTATCATCTATAAATACGGTTTCGGAAGGTATAAGGCTATACTTATCTATTATGTATTCAAATATATCTTTATTTGGCTTTACAAGCCCTATTTCCCCCGAAAATACAAGACCGTCAAATTCCTTAAAAATCTCTATTTTGTCGCAGCTTTCTGCAAAGTATCTGCTTATATTTGAAAGCAGATATATCTTGTATCCGTCCTCTTTTAGTTTATGAATAAGGTTATCCATTCCTGTTATGTACGGCAGATTTGTTATCCAATTATTGCAAATATCTTTTGCTATGCTATGCAATCTTTCGGGTAATTCTGATAATACACCTTTAATAAATTCATCCTGCGTTATATCATCGCTATCCATTTTATCCCAATACTTTCTGTCAAATACTTTTTCACAGAGAATATCTGCGTCGGCGTTATCGCCGACTCCAAATCGCCTGACAATGTTCATCGGCTCAAATTCGACTATCGTGTTACCGTAATCAAAAATAACATTCGTATATTTCATTGCAAAAGCTCTCTTTCGTAGTATTCCGTCACTGCTGACTTTTCAAGATTCTGTATCTTGTCCCTTGCTCCGTTATGCTTTGTTATATATTGGGGATCGCCAAGAGCAAGATACGCATTTATCTGTTCGCGAGGACTGTATCCTGCCTCCTTTAAGGCTGATACAATTTCATTCATAATCTCATTTGTTTCATAGTTCATCAGGAAAATCTCCGTCTATTTGTAAAATATCAGAAAAGTAAATTTCTGTTTTATCTTTGAATATGATTTTCTTGTAAATATCATCAATTATGCGGATTATGCCTGTCTTTACAGCATATTCTCCGCCCTCTTTTCTGCTGTCCGGAACAAAATATGTTACGCAAAATTCTTCTTTTAACTTATTTTCTGCTATAAAGTTTAGTTTTCGGTTCAAAAGGTTTATTTCTTCCTCGCTAAGCTCAAGTTTTGTGTCCGTCAGTCTGGCAGTTTCCTTAACATCATCAGAGTATCCTGAAAGGGACATATACGGAGCAAACTGTGCTGCTCTGTCAATCATAGACATCTGTTTTCGTGTGCTTGACTTATGATGCGGAAGATTTATTATGTCATCATACTTACCCATTTCTACTCCTTATGACCTCCCACCATTTTGTTTCTTTCAATAGTGGTTGCCCCCTCTTTAAGATTCATACCTTTAATAATGGCATTCTTGCCAAACTGTTCCTTTATCTCAATCATAGCCTTTTGTATCCGCTTTTCCTTTGACAGTTTTTCCGCTTCTTTTTCCCGCTCCTTTAAAACCTGTTCATACTGCGTGAACAAGTCAAGCTGTTCATAAAGGATTTTATCCTCTACCGCTGTTTCAGGTATGATGTGATTTGCCGTTATGTTTACGCGTCTTATCAAAAGGTCGGGATTTACCTCTTTATCATATACCGAAAGTGCAGCGTTTGTTATAAGCTTTGACGATGCTGTGAATTTTCCGATATTTCCTGTGCCATGAGCGTGCTTTGGAACGCTTCTTCCGTAAAAATCCTTTGTTACTTCGCCTTTATATTTGTTTTTAATATCTTTATTCGTTAAGTTTTCTATATCATAGCCTATTGTGAGAACTATCTGGTCTGTAACAAGCTCCTTTCTTACCAAATCAAGTGCTAACAGATCCGCCATTTCCTGAACAATCAGTCTGCCCTTTTGAAAATCATACGGGCTTTGGAGGACTTGTCCGGAACTTATGCAATTATTTCTCGGTTTATACTGCCTGACATCTGCCATTGTACAAGGCTCATAGCCCCATGCGTGGTCTATCAAAAGCTCTGCATTTATACCGAACACTCTGTATAGATTATCTTCTCCCGCCTTTGAAAGCGAATATCTTGCAATATCTCCCATTGTGAAAAGACGCAGCTTTTCAAGCTTTGCGGCATATCCCTTTCCAACACGCCAAAAGTCTGTAATGGGCGTATGCTCCCAAAGGCGTTTTCTATAGCTCATTTCATCAAGAGACGAAATCCGAACACCGTTTTCGTCAGGCTCTATATGCTTCGCATCAATATCCATAGCGACCTTTGCAAGATACATATTTGTACCTATTCCCGC
>JAIKVQ010000152.1 GCA_024685565.1 Bacillota bacterium | reverse complement strand
GTGTTATGAAAGTCTTTTATGGTTTCAAAAAGAGTATCTATCGGGAAATCATCAAGCATTTTGGTAAACTTACCGAAGCCTTTGCCCGCATTATACATATCCTTTGCATTGGCGCCGTTTTCAATAGTTTTCAGACTGTATAAGTTCATATCAGGTACAAAAACTATTGAAAACGGCGCCAATGCAAAGGATATGTATAATGCGGGCAAAGGCTTCGGTAAGTTTACCAAAATGCTTGATGATTTCCCGATAGGCACTCTTTTTGAAACCATAAAGGATTTCCATAACACACCCAAAAGGGTAGAGGCATTAAATGAGGCTATAAAAAATGATATTGCAGGGCGCAGAAGATATATTGAAAAAGAAATAGATTTTGCGATAGAAAACAGCAAATTTGCAAGTACAGTGACAGACGGACTTGCAGGCGGTGAGATACCTTTGAGGGTTACTCACAATGATACTAAAATAAATAATATTTTATTTGATGAACAAAACGGAGAGGCACTTTGCGTAATTGACTTGGATACTGTAATGCTGGGGAGTATGCTCTATGACTTTGGCGATGCACTCAGAATTGGCGCGTCAACCGCAGCAGAGGACGAAACCGACCTTAGCAGAGTGCATTTTGACGAAACAATATTCAAAGCCTTTGCAAAAGGCTATATTGGAGAGGTCAAAGATGTGATGACAAAAAGGGAAGCGGAGCTTTTTGCATTTTCTGTAAAGCTTATGACCTATGAATGCGGAATACGCTTTCTAACAGACTATCTAAACGGCGATACATACTTCAAAATCCATAGGGAAAATCATAATCTTGACAGAGCAAGGAATCAGTTTAGGCTAGTTGAGGAAATAACTAAAAAGGAAGATATATTAGGCGGTATTGTAAAGGAATTGGTAAAATGAGAATTATTCTATGCGACAATTACGAGGAATTATCAAAAAAAGCGGCAAAAATTGTGGCTTCACAAATAACCTTAAAGCCGGATAGCGTTTTAGGCCTCGCCACAGGCTCAACACCTGTTGGAATGTATAATGAGCTTGCTAAAATGTATAGGCAGGGCGAGCTTGATTTTTCAGAGATTAAAACATTTAACTTAGACGAATATTATCCCATAAAGAAAAAAAATAAGCAAAGCTATGATTATTTTATGCGGGAAAATCTGTTCTCAAAAATAAACATAAAAAATGAGAATATCCATATCCCAAACGGGGAAACGGATAATCCGCAAAAAGAATGCGAGGATTATGAAAAAAGCATAAAATCAAATGGAGGCGTTGATTTGCAGATTTTGGGAATAGGCAGAAACGGGCATATCGGCTTTAATGAGCCTGATGCAACACTTAACTCCTTTACACATCTTACAAATCTTACCGAAAATACCATAAAGGCAAATTCCAGATTTTTTGAGTCAAGCGATGAAGTTCCAAAACAGGCTCTTACAATGGGAATATCAACAATTTTAAATGCAAAAAAGATTATTCTTCTAGCAAGCGGTGCAAACAAAAGAAAGGTTGTTTCAGAGCTTATAAACGGCGGAATAAACACAAATATTCCTGCGACTATGCTGAAAACCCACCCTGATGTTGTGCTGATTTGTGATAGGGAGTCTTATTCAGGTGCAAAACTCGGTATTGATATAGGCGGAACAAATATCAAAATGGCGGTAATAGACCAAAATGATATTGTCTATAAAAGCAGTTTTAAGACAGAAGACACCGAAGAAAAGATTATACAGAGTCTTACCGAAAAGATAATAAACCTCAAAAACTCACTCGATATAACAACGGTGGGAATTGGCACACCGGGGATAATAAAAGAGGGAAAAGTTACGGCAACAAACCTGCCCTTTAAAAATACCCCGCTTGAAAGCGAAATTTCCGAAAAAACGGGGCTTTGCGTAACGGTTGATAATGATGCTAACTGTGCCGCACTCGGCGAGGTCATTTTTGGCAGTACGAAGGACTGTGAAAATATTGTGCTTGTAACGCTCGGAACAGGCGTCGGCGGCGGTATTATTATGAACAGGCAGATACTTCACTCAAACAATAATATGGGCGAGATAGGACATTTTGTCATTCAGGCTGAAAACGGAAGACCCTGTCCTTGCGGTCAGACAGGCTGTTGGGAACAGTACTGCTCAATGACAGCATTTATTAAAGATGCAAAAGATGCGGCAAAGCAGAATTCCGATAGTATTCTCTATAAAATGATTAAAAATGACAGCTTAACAGGCGAGGATATTTTTAAGGCTATGGATAAAGGCTGCCCTGTTGCTAAAAAAGTATTTGACAACTATATCCGCTATCTTGCAATGGGAATAAACAGCTTGGTAAACATATTCGGACCTGATGCGGTAGTTTTGGCAGGCGGAGTTACAAGACAGGGAGGTAAGCTTTTAAATCCGCTTAAAAAGCTGATAAAGACTGATGTTCGTCTTGAAATATCCACTCTGCAGAATGACGCAGGAGCATTAGGAGCATCGCAGTTATGATTTACAAAAATGCAAAAGTAAACGGAGAAATCAAGGATATACGAGTTGAAAATGGCAAATTTGCCGAAATCGGAAAAATCAATGAAAGTGGCATTGACCTACAAGGTCAGACTGTAATCCCGGGGCTTATTGATATTCATACTCATGGAGCTGTGGGCGTTGATACAATGGACGGCAAGGACATTGAGAAAATATCGGAATATCTTTTAGAAAACGGCATAACCTCGTGGCTTCCGACTACTATGACGGTCGATATGGAGGACATAAAACGGGTAACCGATACCATTCCAAACACGAAAGGCGCAAAAATATTAGGTTATCACTTA
>JAIKVQ010000041.1 GCA_024685565.1 Bacillota bacterium | reverse complement strand
AAATGCCATACAGGATTATGTTGATAACGCGGTAATCAAGAATATGCAGTATTCGGTTGATTGCTGTAAATATGGCATAATACCGAAACATATAAATGATTTGTATAAAGAAAATTTGCTGGAAGATGAGATAAGAAAATTTATATATAATCTAAACTGTGAGTTCCTGCTTGATGTAATTACCAGAGATATGCGGATAAATGACATTCCAATAGATTCTTTGAAAAAATTACAGGAAACGCCGATGCCAGAAGATATAAAAAGATGCCTTATAGGAATGAATTTCATTTATCCTATCGAATGCTATAATGCAGAGTCAGGCGAGACGACAGATTACTTTGTATTCACTCAGTCCTGCATTCGTTATCATCAGGTATGTGATATATTGTATTCTTTGATAGATAAACAAGACGAAATATATAGTCTCATAATAGACCAAATAAAAAGAAGAATCCTTGCAGATAGCGTAATTATGGAAACGAGAAAAAACTTAAGCAGAGAAAGGTATTATGTATGTAAGCTTAATTTTCCTGACGGAGCCTTTGATATGGTCATATATGACCATATCAATTGTGAAAGCGGTTTATATACCATAAATTTCGGAACAGATACCTGCCTTACAAATGCTGAAAAATGTGCAGTAGCAGAATGGCGGTACAGACAGGTTGTAAGGAAAACCGCACTCTATCTCGGAAACAGTTATATTTCAGAGAATGGAATTGGATACAAAAATATATGGGAATATCTTCGGGAATTGACAGGAGATTTTAAGTTATAATGTGTTATTAAAATATATGGAAAGATAATATTATTATTCAAAATCCATTGACATATTTTAAATAATAGAGTATGACAATATTAACAACAGGCAACGGTTAAGTCTGTTAAAGCGTAGATGTATGTCGGCGTGCCGATATGCGTTGGCATACGGAGCTTTCGGGAGGGGTTTGTGTAGTGTAGCCTCAAATCGGCGTAGGCTTGATGCCGAAAGAAAATACACTAAGAGCCGTTCTGCTTCAGGTATCTTCGGCCATTTGTTGTGGTAATGCGTAAAGTATTGTGTAAACCTCCAAAATCAGGCAAAATAGAAATAACTGATTTTGGAGGTTTTACTTATGGCAAGAAAAGACAACAGCAAATTAAAGGAACTAATCGCAGAATACGGAATCAAGGATCTTAATGATGTTCATGAATTCGTAAAAATGCTGACTGCGGAAACTATCCAGGCAGCACTCGACAGTGAGCTTGATAATGAGCTCGGTTACAGCAAGTATGATTACAAAAACAAGCAGACTTCAAACAGCAGAAACGGCTATTCTCCCAAAACTGTTCAAGGTAGCATGGGCGAAGTGGAAATTCAAGTACCAAGAGACCGTGACGGCGAATTTGAACCACAGCTTGTAAAAAAGCATCAAACGGATATATCCGCTATTGAAGATAAGATAATATTTCTGTATTCACAAGGCGTTTCAACTCGTGATATACAGAAAACAATGCAGGAAATGTACGGTATAAATGTTGATGACAGCCGTGTATCTAAAATCACTGACAAGATATTGCCGCTTATTAAAGAATGGCAGGAACGACCCTTGCAAAGCGTATACGCAATGGTGATTTTAGACGCTGTACACTACAATGTCCGTGATAATGGTATAGTAACCAAAAAGGCTGCGTATGTGGCAATAGGCACTGATTTAGAGGGCAGAAAGGATGTTTTAGGTATATGGCTTGGCGCAAACGAATCCTCAAAATATTGGCTTTCTGTATTAAATGGCTTGAAAAACCGCGGAGTATCTGATATACTCATTGAATCTGTTGACGGGCTTTCCGGATTTGTTGATGCAATTCATGCAGCATTCCCAAAAACCGAGGTACAACGCTGTATAATACACCAAATACGCTCCTCATGCCGTTATGTATCGTACAAGGATATTAAGCAATTTACAGCAGATTTAAAGCCTGTGTATAAGGCGCCTACTGAAGAAATAGCTCTTGCTGCTCTTGATGAATTTGAGGCAAAATGGGGCGCAAAATATCCGCTTGGAGTCAAAAGCTGGCGTGCGAATTGGACAGAGCTTTCGACTATGTTCAAGTATCCGCCCGAGATAAGGAAGCTTATCTATACAACCAATGCGATTGAGAATTTCAACAGGCAGCTGCGGAAGGTCACAAAGACAAAAAGCGCCTTCGTTTCCGATGACGCTTTGATGAAATTATTGTACCTGACAACCATGCAAATCGTGGATAAGTGGACAATGCCGATCCGTGATTGGGGCATGATTTTGGACAATCTGATGATTTACTTTGGCGACAG
>JAIKVQ010000125.1 GCA_024685565.1 Bacillota bacterium | reverse complement strand
GGGTCAACATTTATATACGGGTCAAGCTTTTGCGATGCAACTTTAAGTCCTCGCATTTTAAGTAATCTTCCTAATGATGCAGCCGTGATGCCCTTGCCAAGTCCCGACACAACTCCGCCTGTCACAAAAATGTACTTTGTTTTCATAATTTATCAACTCCTTTCACAAAACCAAGTCTAAAAGAAAATCGTTCATATTGACACTTTGCAGCAAGGGTGCTGTAGCACGGTACCGCCCCTTGCAAAAAGTGGTGAGATGGGCGATTTTATTCAGACTTGCATCCCTCATCAAATCATATTCGTATATCCCATTAAAAATCTGTCAACTTCTTTTGCACATTTTCTGCCCTCGGCGATTGCCCTTACAACAAGCGACTGACCTATGTGCATATCACCTGCTGCAAACACCTTAGGAACATTGGTTACAAACTTGTTTTCATCGGTTTTTACGACATTTCTTTGTGTCAATTCCACACCAAACGCTTCTGGAAGATATTTTTTAGTACCCACAAATCCTGCCGCAATAATCATTATATCGGCATCTATTACCCTTTCGGAATTTTCAATTTCGGTTAGTTTTCCGTCTATGAATTCGACTTTTACAGTTTTAATTGCCTTTAATTTGCCTTTTTCACTGATTATTTCCTTTACTGTTGTCTGGTAAATTCGCGGGTCTCTACCAAAAACAGCAATTGCCTCCTCCTGACCGTAATCGGTTTTTAAAATCCGCGGAAATTCGGGCCAGGCGTTATTTTCTGTCCTTTTTTCAGGCGGTTTCGGCATCATTTCAAGCTGGATTACCGATTTTGCACCATGGCGGATACAAGTACCTAAGCAATCGTTACCTGTGTCGCCTCCGCCGACTATAACGACATTTTTATCCTTTGTATCAACGTATTTTTTATCGGCAAAGCCTGAATTTAAAAGGCTTTTTGTGTTTGCTGTGAGAAAATCAACTGCAAAATAAACTCCTTCGCTTTCGCGCCCCGAAACCTTAATATCCCGTGCTTCATTCGCACCGCAACAAAGTATTACAGCATCAAATTCATTGAGAATTTCCTTTGCATCTACAGTATTTCCGACATCTGCATTGACCTTAAATTCTATGCCTTCCTCGCGCATTATGGCAATTTTTCGCTCAATAACCGATTTATCGAGTTTCATATTCGGTATTCCGTACATCAAAAGTCCGCCAATCCTGTCATTTTTCTCAAAAACAGTCACTAAATGACCTCTTTTGTTAAGGCAGTCGCAAGCCGCAAGACCTGACGGTCCTGAGCCGATTACCGCGACCTTTTTCCCGCTCCTTACCTTTGGCGGATTTGGCTTTATAAGACCATTTTTATATGCAGTTTCGATTATATAAAGCTCGTTATCGTGACAAGTTACGCTTTTACCGTCTCTCCCGTTTACACAAGCCGCCTCGCAGAGTGCCGGACAAACACGTCCCGTAAATTCAGGGAAATTGTTTGTTTTTAAAAGCCGTGAGAGTGCATTTTCAAGATTATCATTGTAAATTGCGTCATTCCATTCCGGGATAAGATTGTTTAAGGGACAACCCGTCATCATACCGCCCAAAACCATACCTGACTGACAGAATGGAACACCGCAGTTCATACATCTTGCCGCCTGCTCTTTGCGTTCGCTGTCTGTTAGGGGGACATAAAACTCGTCAAAATTCTTTATTCGGAGGAGCGGTGCTACTCTCTTTTTTTCGTTCCGCTCATATTCCATAAATCCTGTAATTTTTCCCATTTTATATCACCCCTTTGTTACAGTATAAAAGGCTTCAATTTCCGCCTGTTCATCAGTCATTCCCTTTGCCTTGTTTTTTGAGATTTCAGTTAATATTCTCTTGTAATCTCTTGGCATAACAACTTTAAAGTTTCCTGCCTCAGCATCAAAATTATCCAGAATTTCTTTGGCTTTTTGGGACTTTGTAGCCTCAAAATGCTCTTTTAGCAAGGCTTTTATTTGCTCTTTATCTTCGGTTTCGTGTACTTCATCTACATCGACCAGCGCCTTATTTATGTTTCTGTAAAGGCTGTGTTCCGGGTCATAAACATAAGCAACGCCGCCGCTCATACCTGCGGCAAAGTTTTTGCCTGTCTTGCCTAAAATCAGCGCCATTCCGCCCGTCATATATTCAAGTCCGTGGTCGCCCACACCCTCACAAACAGCAATAGCACCCGAATTTCTAACGCAAAAACGCTCTCCGCAAACTCCGTTTATAAAGGCTTTTCCGCTTGTTGCTCCATATAGTGCAACATTACCTATAATGATAGTTTCTTCCGCTTTAAATGTGCTTTCATTCGGAGGACACACAATGAGTTTTCCTCCCGACAAGCCTTTGCCGAAATAGTCATTAGAGTCACCACAAAGCTTGATTGTAAGACCTTTCGGGATAAATGCGCCGAATGATTGACCACCTCCGCCTGTGCAGTTTACGCAGAAGGTGTCATCAGACAAAGTGTTTTTGAAGTTCTTTGTAATTTCTGACCCTAAAATCGTTCCGACCGCCCTGTCTGTGCTTGTGACATTTATTTCCGCAACCGCCTTTTCGCCCTTTTTTAAGGCTTTTTCAAACTTTTTCAATAGTATCTTTTCATCAACCGTATTTTGCAATTTAAAATCATAAATATCGGCTTTATCAAAGTGCGTTTTGCTGTCATTTGTACCTTTATACAGAATTTTGCTCATATCAATAAGCTTTGACATAGGTGCTGTGCTGTTTTCTCTGACTCTCAAAAGCTCGGTATGCCCTACCATCTCCTCAACCGTTCTTATGCCAAGTTTTGCCATAATTTCACGAAGTTCTTCTGCTATAAAGTACATAAAATTCACGATATATTCAGGTTTTCCGCAAAAGCGTTTTCTAAGTTCAGGATTTTGAGTTGCAATACCCATAGGGCAGGTGTCAAGATTGCAGACACGCATCATTACACAGCCCATTGTTACAAGCGGCGCTGTTGCAAAACCAAATTCTTCTGCACCCAAAAGGCACGCAATCGCAACATCTCTGCCGCTCATAAGTTTTCCGTCAGTTTCAATTACCACTTTTGACCTTAGTCCGTTCTGGATAAGCGTCTGGTGCGTTTCGGAAAGTCCTAACTCCCATGGAAGTCCCGCATTATGAATAGAACTTTTTGGAGCCGCACCCGTTCCGCCGTCATAGCCTGACACAAGTATTACCTGCGCTCCTGCCTTAGCAACGCCTGCGGCAATCGTACCCACTCCTGCTTCCGACACAAGCTTTACCGAAATTCTTGCATTCCTGTTTGCATTTTTCAGGTCATAAATGAGCTGTGCCAAATCCTCAATAGAATAAATATCGTGATGCGGCGGAGGTGAAATAAGCGATACACCAGGTGTTGAATATCTCGTTTTTGCAATCCAAGGATATACCTTTTTCCCTGGCAAGTGTCCGCCCTCACCGGGTTTTGCGCCCTGTGCCATTTTTATTTGAATTTCCTTTGCACTCATTAAGTATTCGCTCGTTACGCCAAATCTTCCCGACGCCACCTGCTTTATGCTACTTGAAAGGTCGGAATATAATCTTTCGGGAAGTTCTCCGCCCTCGCCTGAATTTGATTTTCCGCCTATTTTATTCATCGCTTTTGCAAGACATTCGTGTGCCTCCTGCGATATTGAGCCATAGGACATAGCGCCTGTTTTAAACCGCTTTACTATGTTTTCTACAGGCTCAACTTCCTCTATCGGTATGGGATTCGTATTATCAAATGTGAATTCCAAAAGCCCCCGAAGTGTATGCGGCTTTGTTTCATCATCAACCATGCTCGTATATTCCTTAAACAGCTTATAATCGCCAAGCCTTGTAGCTTTTTGCAAAGCAACTATTGTCTTCGGATTATACATATGGTCGTACTTTTCCGCACCGCTCCTTAATTTATGTTCGCCTGTACTTTCAAGCGTGGTATCAACGCCCAGTTTGAGCTGGTCAAAAGCGTGAGAGTGAAACCACTCGACAGACTCTCCTATTTGTTTTATACCTATACCCTCAATACGGCTCACAGTATTGGTAAAATACTTGTCTATAGTAGCTTTATTTATTCCGATTGCCTCAAAAATCTGCGCGGATTGGTATGAACGAATAGTCGAAATACCCATTTTTGACGCAATTTTTACTATTCCGTTTAAAATTGCTTTATTATAGTCATCTATTGCAACATGCAAATCCTTATTAAGCTTACCATTTTCAATCAGTTCATATATTGCCTCGTCTGCAAGGTACGGATTTACCGCCCTTGCACCGTAGCCCAAAAGCAGAGCAAAATGGTGGACATCGCGAGGTTCGGCACTCTCTAAAATTATGGAAATACTTGTGCGCTTTTTAGTTCTTATAAGGTACTGCTCGACCGCAGAAACCGCCAGAAGCGACGGTATTGCAATATGGTTTTCGTCAACTCCTCGATCTGATAAAATTATAATATTTGCACCGTTTTTATGCGATTTATCAACCTTCACAAAAAGGTTATCAACAGCGGCTTCCAAAGAGGTATTTTTGTAATACAAAAGCGATACCGTTTCCACCTTAAAGCCATCACCTGACAGTGCCTTTATTTTGAGCAAATCAACACCTGACAAAATAGGGTTATTTATTTGTAAAACCCTGCAGTTTTCCGCCTTATCCGAGAGCAGATTTCCGTCACTGCCGGCATAAACCGACGTACTTGTAACAATTTCTTCCCTTATTGCATCAATCGGCGGATTTGTAACCTGTGCAAAAAGCTGTTTAAAGTAGTTAAAAAGCGGTTGATGATTTGGCGACAAAACTGCAAGCGGTACATCTATACCCATTGCAGCCGTAGGCTCCGCTCCGTTTTTCGCCATAGGCAAAATTGCATCGTTTATATCCTCATAGGTGTAGCCGAAAGCCTTATAAAGCCTATCTCTTACAGGCTGTTCGTACACTTCTATCTTCTCGTTCGGGATTGGAAGTTCTGAAAGTTTTTTTACATATCTGTCAAGCCATTCACCGTACGGGTGGCGATTTGCATAGTAGGTTTTCAGCTGATTATCGTCTATAATTTTGCCCTTTACAGTATCCACCAAAAGCATTTTGCCCGGCATAAGCCGTGACTTTTCTGCTATATTTTCGGGTGCAAAGTCCAGAACACCAACCTCAGAAGAAAGCACAAGATAATTGTCCTTCGTGATATAATATCTTGACGGCCTCAAACCATTTCGGTCTAATGTTGCGCCTACAATATCGCCGTCCGAAAAGAGGATTGATGCAGGCCCGTCCCACGCCTCCATCATTGTTGAATAGTATTTATACATATCCCTCTTTGCCCTTGACATATCCTCTATCTTATCCCACGGCTCAGGAATAGTAATCATCATAGCAAGAGGAAGGTCAATCCCGTTCATTACCATAAATTCAATGGTATTGTCAAGCATTGCGGAATCTGAGCCTTTTGCATCTATTGCTGGCAAAATTTTATCCATATCATCTGAGAGGATAGTAGATTCCATAGTTTCCTCACGCGCAAGCATTCTGTCAGCATTCCCGCGTATTGTATTTATCTCGCCGTTATGCAGTAAAAATCTGTTTGGATGCGCACGCTCCCAGCTGGGATTTGTGTTAGTGGAAAAGCGCGAATGTACCATAGCAATAGCCGATTTGTAGTCCTCGCTTTGCAAATCCAAATAAAAATTCCTCAGCTGTCCCACCAAAAACATTCCCTTATAAACTATCGTCCTTGACGACAGAGAAGCTACATAAGTACCCTCGCCGCAATGCTCAAAAACTCTGCGTATTACATAGAGTTTTCTGTCAAAGTCTATTCCTTTTTTGATATTTTCAGGTCTTTTTACAAAGCACTGCATAATATACGGCATACTGTCCTTTGCCTTTTTCCCTAAAATTTCAGGATTTATAGGAACTTCACGCCATCCGATAGGCAAAACGCCCTCTTTTTCTGCTATCAGCTCAAACATTTTCATTGCCTGGGAACGCCTTAGTGTATCCTGAGGGAAAAAGAACATACCAACACCGTAATCTCGCTCATCACCAATCTCAAAATTGCAGTGCTTTACAAAAAAATCGTGTGAAATCTGCACCATTATACCGACGCCGTCACCTACTTCACCTGTAGCATCTTTTCCTGCTCTATGCTCTAATTTTTCCACGATTTTAAGGGCTCCGTCAACGACTTTATGCTCCTTTTTACCCTTTATATTTATAACGGCTCCGATACCGCAGGCATCGTGTTCAAATCTTTCGTCATATAAACCTTTCATAGTAATATTTTTCTCCTTATTCACCGCTTTTTCCGTAGTTCTTTAAAACTCTTGCTGACGGGTCATCAACATCACAGCCCTCCCAGCTTTTATTCGGCATCCAGAAATCAGGTACCATTTCCGCTTGATTTGGGTAATATTTTTCAAAAATTTCCCGATACAAAAGAGATTCCTTTGTAAATGGTTTAGCAAAATCATACTTTGCCGATTTTTCCGCAAATTCCTCATCTGTATATACGCCATTTGCGTATTCTTTAAGATAATCTACCATTGAATGTCCGACAGCGTCTGAAAATGCCGCTTTTTCACGCCACAATATTTCATACGGCAGATAATCTCCCTCAAATGCTTTTCTTAAAAGGTACTTACCCTTGCCGTAAATATTCACCTTCTTTTCGGGATTTATGCTCATAACATATTCCGCAAAATCAAGGTCGCCAAAGGGCACTCTTGCCTCCAATGAGTTTACGCTTATGCACCTGTCCGCACGCAGAACATCATAAGCATAAAGCTCCTTTATGCGCTTTACCGCTTCCTTTTGAAATTCTTCGCTACTGGGTGCAAAATCGGTATATTTATATCCGAAAAGCTCGTCAGAAATCTCACCCGTCAGTAGCACCCGTATATCCGTCTCTTCATGAATTGCCTTGCAGATAAGGTACATTCCCATACTTGCTCTTATTGTGGTAATGTCATAGGTGGCAAGTATTTCTATAACCTTTTCTAAATTTTCCAAAACTATATCTTTATTTATTATAACTTCCCTGTGTTCGCTCCCGATGAAGTCTGCAACCTGCTTTGCATATTTTAAATCAATTGCGTCCTCACTCATACCTATTGCAAAGGTGCGAATAGGTGTTTTACTTTCTTTTGCCGCAACCGCACAAACAAGGGAGCTATCGAGTCCGCCGCTTAACAAAAATCCAACCTTTGCATCGGCAACGAGCCTTTTTTTGATGCCGGAAACCAGCTTTTCACGAATATTTTCGCAAATAGTATTTAAATCATCATCTATATATTTTTTTACTTCGGTTACATCACGATAGCATACAAATTCTCCGTTTTTATAGTAGTGACCAGGGGGAAATGGCATAATTTTACCGCAAAGTCCCATAAGGTTTTTCGGCTCGCTTGCAAAAATAATTGTACCTTTTTCATCGTATCCGTAAAAAAGCGGTCGTATGCCGATGGGGTCGCGTGCAGCTATATATTCGCCTGTCTTGCCATCATAGATAATGAGTGCAAATTCCGCGTCTAAATCCTTAAACATCTCCACTCCGTATTCTTCATATAAAGGTAACAGAATTTCACAGTCGGAATCGCTTTTGAATGCATAGCCCCTGCTTTTTAGTTCAGATTTTGTTTTTTCATAGCCGTATATTTCACCGTTACATACTACATAACTTCCCTTCATCTCAAATGGTTGCATACCTTGCGGATGAAGCCCCATAATAGAAAGCCTTAAAAAGCCCAAAAGACCATTTCCCGTATCAATAATTCTCATATCATCAGGGCCTCTTGACTGCGTCTTTAATAGTCCCTCTTCAAATATATCAAAATCCGCGTTTTTTCCGCAGTATCCCATAATTGAACACATATTCTGTAATCTCCTTAAACTTCAACTTCCCAAGCCGCAAAATGCGGCTTGGGATAATGTAAATTACTCAACGTCTTGCAAAGCGTCATAACCTTCTTCGCCCGTTCTTACCTTTACAACATTTTCAACATCGTAAACAAATATTTTTCCGTCTCCGATATGTCCTGTGTAAAGCACTTTTTTAGCAGTTTCGATAACCTGCCTTACAGGAACTTTTGCAACGACAATGTCGACCTGAATTTTCGGCATAAGACTCGGTTCAACCTCAACACCTCTGTAATATTCGGGCTTTCCTTTTTGAATACCGCAACCCATAACATGCGATACCGTCATACCCGTTATGCCTATGTCTATAAGACTGTTTTTAAGGCTTTCGAGCATACGCTCCTTGCATATGATTTCAATTTTTGTAAATTTACTGCTTTTCTCCTCGCTAAAGGTCGGCATTTTCTGTACCTCAACCGCTTCCGAAACAGGAACATCTCCAAAAACTGCCGTTGGAGCATCAGCATTATACTCAATATGCGTAGCAGCGGCAAAATCCGCGTAGGAATTGGGAAGTCCGTGTTCAGTCAGGTCAAGTCCCATAATTTCTTCTTCCGCACTTGCCCTTAATCCCACAGTTTTCTTAATTACATTAAATGTTATAAACATAGTTATTGCTGTCCATAAAACAATTGCTGAAATACCCAAAATCTGAACAAGCAATAGCTTAGCACTTCCTGTATAAAACAGTCCGCTAAGTCCCGCAGGTGCATCAGGATTTGCCAAAAGTCCCACAGCAACCGTTCCCCAGATACCGTTTGCCATATGAACGCCGACAGCACCGACGGGGTCATCAATGTGGAGCTTAATATCCAAAAATTCTACAACTACAACAACCAAAATGCCTGAAACTATGCCGACTACTATTGAGCCGAAAGCGTCGAGCGCGTCACAGCCTGCTGTAATTCCGACAAGACCTGCAAGAGATGCGTTTAAGCACATCGAAACATCAGGCTTGCCGTTTTTAATCCATGTATAAATCATACAGGCAACCGTTGCAACGGCGGGAGCAATCGTTGTTGTTAAGAATATAGAGCCAAGCTCAGGAATACTTTTTGCTGCAGCTCCGTTAAAGCCGTACCAACCGAACCAAAG